>CALICC010000346.1 GCA_938049325.1 uncultured Ilumatobacter sp.
CGCAGCCAACTCGGATCGACGTCGATGCTGCAACGCAAGCTCAAGGTCGGATTCGCTCGTGCGGGTCGCATCATGGATCTGCTCGAGACTCGCGGCGTGGTTGGTCCGAGCGAAGGCTCCAAGGCCCGGTCGGTCCTGATGACCGTCGAAGAGTTCGAGCTGCTGCAACAAAACGGCCAGCTCTGAGCCGGTAGGGCAGCGTTGTCTACGCTGCAAAGGTGCGCGGCACGCTGACATTCCAAGATCCGGCCGGGGTCATCGATGATCACGAACGCCCGGGAGTGCTGCGTGCGGTGTCCGTGCTCGGCGAGGTTCGCCAACTCGAGCTGCACGATCTCGCCGATCTCGACGTCGCCGAGCCACACCTGCTCGACGCCGGGTTCGAGATGGTCGATCTGTCGGCCAACGAAGCGTTGCAGCGAGCGCTTGGCGACGTGCGTCGATCGGATCACTTGTCGACCGACGCCATCGATGACATCCGCGACAGCCTCACGGGCGAGGTGCTCGAGCTCGAAAACGGCGCGTCGCTGCGGATCGACCTCATCGTCGACGACGGCCTGTTCCATCGACGCTCGGGGCCGAACGGGCTCAACGTCAACCCGGACGGCATTCGTGGCCCGAACGGACACAACGGTGCCGATCAGGTTCACGGGGACCAAGACGTGTTCGGTACGCCGCTCCGGCAGCTGATGGACGGCGGCGCGCCTCGATTCTTCCGGCATGTCTCACCTGACGGACGCAACGACGAGGCCACGGTCTGTCTGCTCAACTTGTGGATCCCGCTCGTTGCGCCGGTGCAGCCGCTCGCACTGATGGACCGGCGCACACTCGACGCTCAGCGCCATCAGTTGCGGTACGGGCTGCCGGTCGACGGCTTCTTGGACCGCGATGACGACGCGGTTGTCAACGACATCTGGAAGTTCCTGTACGACGATGCGCAGCGCTGGTTCGTCCGGACCGACATGGGACCCGGCCAGGGCTACGTCTTCGACACGCTCGGCACAGCGCACGGAGCGGCCGTGCTCCCTGGAGAAGACCTGCTCGAACGGTTGTATTTGGCGCTCGAACATCGATGCGCAGTGCTCGAGGCGGGCGATGCAGACGTGCCCGCCGATGTTGGCTCGCGATCGCTGCCCGTCGACGCACCTCTGTCGATCCGGGGCTCGGCGGAACGAATGTCGGCGCTCCTCGACGCCGCTCCGGACCGAGACGCTGCAGGGGGAGGCGCCATCGCTGGGTGGTGTGCTGACGCTCGACTTGCGATGAGCGGCGTCATCCGTCGCTCTATCGAGATGCGCCTGATGGCGACGCTGCACGTCGAGTGACGTCGCCAGGGCACATCAGCACTCGACCACACTGACGGGGATGCGGGTGGCGAGGCCACCTTCGGCAGTCTCTTTGTAGTTGGCGTGCATGTCCTGAGCCGTTGCCCACATGGTCTCGATGACGTCGTCGAGTGAGACGCGAGCGAGTGCTGGATCGCTGGCGCGGGCGAGGTGCGACGCCGAGATCGCCTTCATCGCTCCCATCGCGTTGCGTTCGATGCATGGCACTTGGACGAGACCGCCGATCGGGTCGCAGGTGAGTCCGAGGTGATGCTCCATCGCGATCTCTGCGGCCATCAACGACTGCTCGACCGTGCCACCGCGACACTCGGTCAACGCTGCTGCGGCCATTGCCGAGGACACGCCGATCTCGGCTTGGCAGCCACCCATCGCTGCCGAAATCGTGGCACCCTTCTTGAAGATCGAGCCGATCTCAGCGGCGACCAGGAGGAACCGGATCGATTCCGCATCGAGTTCATCGGTCGTCCACTCATCGGAGTCGAGGCTTGCGAGGTGATGGAAAAGGACGGCAGGAAGCACACCTGCGGCACCGTTCGTCGGTGCGGTGACCACGCGGCCGAACGCAGCGTTCTCCTCGTTGACTGCGAGCGCGAGACAGCTGACGAGCTGCACCGTGTCGTCGAATCCGAGCGGTGAGCGCCGCAGCGTCTCGAACCAGTCGGTCGAGTCGGTGAAGCGCGTGGCGTCGCCGAGCAGCGAGTCGTGCAAGGTCGCAGCGCGTCGAGCGACACCGAGCCCGCCCGGCAACGTTCCTTGCGTGGACACTCCGCGCCACACGCAATCACGCATCGCGTTTCTGATCTCCAAGAGGTCCGCGTCGATCTGTTCGTCTGTTCGCCATGTCCGCTCGTTGATCCGCACGATGTCGGCGATCCCGCATCCGCGCTCGCTGCACCAGCGAGACACGTCGGCAGCATCGACGATCGGGTGATTCAGTCGCGTCGGGTCGGCGAATTCGTGTGCCAGCTCACTGCCGTGACCGGAGCTCGAGGATGCGTGCTCGACGAACCCGCCGCCGATCGAAAACGACGTCTGCTGCGTTGCGGTGCCCCGCGAGTCGACGGCGGTGAACCGCATGCCGTTCGGATGGACGGAGAGCGTCGTCCCGGCGTCGAACACGACGTCGCGTTCGCGCACGAACGGAACCGCAGCTGTCGCCCCGACGAGCAACTCGCCGGCCTCGAGCACCTGGGGGCCGAGGTGCTGAACGATGTCGACGTCGCAGGTGACCGGGTCGTGCCCGGCGAGACCCATCATCGCGGCGATCCCGCTGCCGTGTCCGCGGCCGGTCTTCGCGAGCGATCCGAAGAATCGCACCTCGATGGCGACCACGTCGTCGAGCACCGCCTCGTGCCGCAATCGATCGACGAAGTGCAGTGCTGCACGCCATGGTCCGAGCGTGTGCGAACTCGATGGGCCGACGCCGATCTTCAGCATGTCGAACACACTGATCGGCCCGACTGGATCCCCGTCGGTGCTCGCCTCGGTGCTGGCTGGGGCGCCGGTATCGGCGGGCACGTTGTTCATCGCCTTCAGTCTCGCGGGCGCAGGCCGCGGATCGGCAGCTCTTGATCGACGATCGGTCTCCCTACCGGGAGAGTCCCGTCCGATTTTGTAGGTTGACGGCGTGGACGTGCCGGTGATCGACCTGTTCGAGTTCCGCGACAGAACGACCGACGGGCCGACGCCGGTGACCGCCGCAATCGATCAGGCGTGCCGCGATGTCGGGTTCTTCTCCGTCGTGGGCCACGGTGTCGACCCTGCTGTGATCGATGCAGCGCACGAAGCGGCGCTCGATTTCTTCGATCGGCCGCTTGTGGACCGAGTGACCGCGATCAAGCCGGAGCCGACCTACCCCTACGGGTACTCGCCGTTCTCAGGTGAGGCGCTGAGTCGATCGATCGGCGGCGCTGCGGTTCCGGATCTGAAAGAGACGTTCAACGTCGGGCCGGTCGGTGCGCCTCCTCGTCCGCGAGCCGAGATGGTCGACCCGGACGAGCGTGACGTATGGGCGCCGACACTCTGGCCGGAGGCGGTGCCCGGGCTCCGGCCGGCGCTCGAGGCGTATTGGTGTGCGATGGGCGCGCTCGCCGCGGATCTGATGCGAGCGTTTGCCGTGGCGCTGGGGCAGCCGGAGCGGACGTTCGATGCTCTGATCGATCAGCACACCTCGGCACTCCGGCTCGCGCACTACCCGCCCCTCGACGCGCCACCTGCGGTCGGATCGTTTCGGGCCGGCGCCCACACCGACTACGGGACGCTGACGATCTTGTGCCTCGATGCCGAACCAGGTCTCCAGGTGGAGAACGCTGCGGGGGAGTGGTTCGACGTCGAGGCCCCCGACGGCGCTCTCGTCGTCAATCTCGGCGACCTGATGCAGCGCTGGAGCAACGACCGTTGGCGGTCGACGATGCATCGGGTCGTCGTCCCCGAGGGACGTCACGGCGAGCGTCGGCTCACGATGCCGTTCTTCCACAACGCGAACTGGAATGCCGTCGTGGAGTGCATCACCGTCGACGGCGAGGCGCCCCGGCACAAACCGGTCGAAGCCGGGGCACATCTCATGTCGAAGTTTCGTTCGACGGTCACCTGACCGGTCGCCGCGTCAGGCGTTCACGCGCCACTTCTCCACTTGGCGACCCTGCCAACCCACGAGGTGTTCGATCATCGGAGCATCGTCGCCAGGCCGAACCACAGGATCGAACGGCATGAACTCATCACGCGGCGATTCGGGAATCCCGATCTTCGACATCTCGAAATGCACGTTGACGTCCTGTGTTGGCCAATTCAGGTCGACACCGATCGACACCGCGAGATCCCAGGTGTGGACCAACGTCTCGCCCGCATACACGCCGATGACCGCGGCGCCCGGGAACGTGCCCCACGGAACCTCGATCATCTGGTCGAGCGTCGAGTCGTCGGTCCAGTTCTCGTGGAGTCGTGTGGCGCTGGTGTGTGCGGCGTCAACGAGACGCTCGATGGCAACGTCGGCGAGGATCGGCATCTCGGGTATGTCCTGGTCGGTTGGGCCGGCGGCTGCCCGGTCGAGCACAGCAATGAGGTGCTGCGCCAGTTGCAGCACGTTCCAGTCGGCGCACGGCGTGGGGCGATCGGCGTTGTCTGCGGCGACGCAGCCGATCACGGCTCGCATGGCCTGAACGGATCGCGCCATGGCGCCGCGTGGATCGTCGAGTGCCAGTGGCTCGCCGTCGGTGTAGTCGATGTGAATCTCTGTGATGTTGTTCATGGAGCTCACGATGCACCCCGAAACCGGTCACCTGATGACCGGTTTGAATGAAAGACTGGAGAAATGCGAGCGGACCGTCTGGTGGCCACCCTGTTGATGCTGCAAGCGCGTGAAACGGTCACGGCGCGCGAAGTCGCCGATGAGCTGGAGGTCAGCGAGCGGACGGCACGCCGAGACCTCGATGCGCTCGCAGTGGCCGGAATCCCGGTGTATTCGATTCAAGGGCGGGGCGGCGGGTGGCGACTGATCGGCGGTGCACGAACCGATCTCACCGGTCTGCAGTCGGCGGAAGCCCGAGCGTTGTTGACGATGGCTGCGGCGACTGGGCAGGCGACCCCTGAGTTTGCGTCGGCGATGCGCAAGCTCACCCGAGCGCTACCTGAGCCGGTTCGGACCGAGGCGGAACGGGCCATGGCTGCAGTGGTCAGCGACGGCGCAGCATGGGGCAACCGTCAGGCCTCGGTCCTCGATGAACCTCGTCGCGACGAGTGGATCGAGCCGCTGCAGCGGGCGGTCATTCAGCGGCGATCCGTCACGCTCGGGTATGACACGCCACGCAAAGGGCGGTCTCAACGACGGGTCGATGCGCTGGGCCTCATCACGAAGCAGGGCGTCTGGTATCTGCTGGCCGACACGAAGGCTGGTCGTCGTTCGTTCCGTCTCGATCGGATGTGGTCCGTGGAGCTCAGCGACGACGTGTTCGAGTTTCCCGACGACTTCGATCTGGAGGCTGAGTGGGAGGACATCACCACTGGCTACATCGAACGGTCGTTGCGGGTCACGTGCGAGGCAATCGTCGACGCGTGGGCGATCCCCGTACTGCGGGCGCTCGGCGTGGAAACGGTGGTCCACGAACAGCAACCTGACGGCCGGAGCCGGGCGACCCTCGGAGCGTGGAACGCTGATGTTCTGGCGGCAGAAATCGCCGGTGTGATCGCCGGGGTCGAGCTGCTCGACCCACCCCGGGAGCTCACAGCGCGCCTTTCGGAGATCGGCACGATGTTGGTGTCACGGTTCGGTCGGAGCGCGGAGCGATAGCGTGCCCGTGTGCAGCGCTTCTATGTCGAAACGCTCGGCTGTCCCAAGAACGACGTCGACTCCGACAAGCTCGTCGGCGCGCTCGTCGCCGACGGGATGGAAGCAACCGACGACGCTGCATCCGCCGACCTCGTCGTGGTGAACACGTGTGCATTCATCGGCGATGCCCGGCAAGAATCCGTCGACACGATTCTGGCACTCGACGAACAACGCAGCGAGTCGAGTCGTCTCGTGGTCACGGGCTGCATGGCCGAGCGCTACGGCGACGAACTGGCCGAAGCGCTGCCCGAAGTCGACCAGGTCGCGGGGTTCGGCCAGGCGTTCAACTTGGTACCGGCCACCCGTGACGGCACCGAGGTGCCGACGGGTACGGCGCCGGCGCGCAAGCTCATCCCGGTCTCGTCAACCCCGCTGCCCGAGTTCGACCTACTCAACCTGCCGCGCCCCAAGTCGGCGGTGCCGTGGGCCTACATCAAGATCGCCGAAGGCTGTGATCGATCGTGCGGCTTCTGCGCCATTCCGAGCTTCCGCGGGCCGCAGCGCAGCCGTGACATCGCTTCGATTCTGACCGAAGTCGCCGAAACGGAGGCACGTGAGATCGTGCTCGTCGCTCAAGACCTCGCCTCGTATGGCAAGGACCGACCCGATGAACTCGGTGCCGGCTCGATCGTGCCGCTCGTTGACGCGGTGGCCGCCGCTGTCGATCGCGTCCGCTTGCTCTACTTGTACCCGAGTGACCTGACCGATGAACTCATCGACTCGATCTGTTCGAGCGGGGTGCCGTACTTCGACTTGTCGCTGCAGCACGTGAGCAAACCGTTGCTGCGGCGGATGCGGCGCTGGGGTGACGGTCAGCGGTTCCTCGATCGCATTGCCGACATTCGGCGCCGCGAACCCGACGCCGCGTTCCGGAGCAACTTCATCGTCGGCTACCCAGGAGAAACCGAAGAAGATCACGACCAGCTCCTCGACTTCGTCGAACAGGCGCAACTCGACTGGTGCGGCTTCTTCTCGTACAGCAACGAAGAAGGCACCTACGCCGCCGACCTCGATCAACACGTCGACCCGGCGCTGATGAGCGAGCGACTGGGTGAGCTGCGCGAGCTGCAAGACGAGATCACCGCGTCACGTCGCGATGGCCTCATTGGTCAGCGCCTCGAAGTGCTCGTCGACAGCATGGGTGTCGGCCGCAGCCACCGCGAAGCCCCGGAAATCGACGGCATCGTGCATGTTCCGCACGACCTGGTCGCTGGCGACCTGGTCAGCGTCGACATCGTCGACGCACTGGGTCCCGACCTCGTGGCTGCGGGCGTGAACGTGGATGCCCTCGGCGACGACGATCCCGAGGTCGATGCCTGATGGTCGAGTCGCTCAACAGCTGGGCCAACGCCATCACGGCCACTCGGATCCTGCTGGCGCCGCTTGTCTTTCTCGCCATCCCCGAAGACGGCGCGGGCTCCTGGTGGGCGTTCGGGCTGTGGTTCGTGCTGTGCGCCAGCGACGGGATCGACGGCTACATCGCTCGACGCCGAGGCCCCACGGCCGTCGGTGCGTTCCTCGATCCTCTGGCCGACAAGGTGCTGGTGCTCGGTGCGATGTTCACCCTCGTCGCACACGACATCTTCTGGTTCCTGCCGGTCGTGGTGATCGCCGGACGTGAGTTGCTGATCAGTGGGTACCGCATCGTCAAGAGCGGGCGCGGCATCAGCGTGCCAGCGAGCCAACTCGGCAAGTACAAAACCGTCATCCAACAGTTCGCGGTCGCGTTCGCCTTGTTCCCGCCGACCGCCCTCGATGCGACGTGGACGTGGCTCTGGTTGTTGTGGATCGCGGTGGTGCTGACGCTTGTCAGCGGAGCGCAATACCTCTGGTTCGCCCGCCAATCAGAGCTGGCCGAGGTTCCTGCGGCGGTGTCGTGAACGTCGCGGTACTCGCGGTCGGGACCGAGCTGCTGCTCGGTCAGATCATCGATTCGAATTCGGCGTGGATGGGCGAGGAGCTGGCCGCGAGCGGCATCGATTCGTTGGTGCAGGTCAAGGTCGGTGACAACGTCGAACGCATCGACACGCAGCTTCAGCGGCTGCTGCACGATGCCGACGCGGTCATCATCTGCGGTGGGCTCGGCCCGACACATGACGATCTGACTCGCGAGGCCATCGCGATGCTGATGGGGGTCGAGCTCGAGCTCGACGAGGCGCTCGTCGACGTCATTCGGGCGATGTTCGAGTCGCGCGGGCGCGTCATGGCACAGAACAACACGCGCCAAGCCATGGTGCCCGCTGGCGCCTCGATCATCCCGCAGACACGAGGTACAGCGCCGGGGTTGATCTGTCCGGTCACGTTCGGTGGGGTCGACAAGGTCGTGTACGCCGTGCCGGGTGTGCCGCACGAGATGAAGGACATGGTCACGCGGGTGATCGTGCCTGATCTGGTTCGTCGCAGCGGTTCGAACGATGTGATCGAGAGTCGCGTGTTGCGCACCTGGGGCGAATCGGAGAGTGGGCTCAATGAGCGCCTCGACGGAATCATCGCCGAGCTGGAGTCGCCTGACACACCGACGTTGGCGTTCCTTGCGTCGGGGTGGGAAGGGCTGAAGGTGCGGTTGACGGCCAAGGCCCC
>CALICC010000347.1 GCA_938049325.1 uncultured Ilumatobacter sp.
GACGGCGCCACCTACTCTGCGCTCGTCTCGACCACGGCCGGCGACATCACGATCGACCTCGATGCCGAAGCGGCGCCCAACACGGTCAACAGCTTCGTGTTCCTCGCTCGCAACAACTACTTCGACGGCACGGTATGTCACCGCGTGATCCAAGACTTCGTGGCACAGTGCGGCGACCCCACCGCGACGGGCTCGGGCGGCCCCGGCTACTCGTTCGCTGACGAGCTTCCGGCGCAAGGTCAGTATCAGATCGGCTCGATCGCGATGGCGAACAGCGGGCCGAACACCAATGGCAGCCAGTTCTTCATCATCTCCGGACCGAGCGGTGCGGCGCTTCCGCCGCTGTACAACCTGTTCGGCCAGGTGCCCGAGACCGATCTCGGCGTGGTCGCCGAGATGAACGCACGTGGCTCGCTCGACGGATCCGGCATCGCGAGCGACGAGATTCGCATCCTCGATGTCGTGATCACCCAGAGCTGAACAACACTCGCCGGAACCGTCAGGCGCTCGGCATGTCGGCGCTGCCGAGCGCCTGCACGACGAATCGCGTGAGCGTCGTGACGTGGAATGACGCCCAGCAGAAGATCCCGACGAACTTCGCGCTGTCCTCGAGTTGCACGAAGACGGGGTCGACGCTGTGGAGCACCGTGTCGATTCCGATGCTGCCCGCAAAGGCAACTGCGCCGACCACCAGCAGCCAGAAGTCGCTCGCGAGAATCGTGCGCCAGCTGACCACGACGTACGCAACTGTCAGCGCCACGATCACGGCGAGCGCGAGGTTCTGCGGCACGCCGATAGCGGGCAGGACCTTCTCATGCACGAGGAACGAATCGTCGAGGGTGAGCCAACCAGTGAGCAACCCCGCCAACAGCGCGAACCGAAAGGTCGGCCCCAATCGCCCGGTTGCCCCGAGCAGGACCGCAGCGAACAAGCACACCGCGGTCGTGATCGTCCAGACCATGACACCGAGCATCGAAACGAAGCCGTAGTAGACGTGACTCTCCCCAGTCAGCTCAGCTGCGGTGAGCGGATCGAAGAACATCAGCTCGGCGTCCACCCATGGCTGCACGATGACGACGCTCAGCAGCGCGACGGGCAATGCGAGCGTGACGGCTCGGATCCGCCAGTCGAGGCGTGACGAACCTCGCTTGATCGCACTGATCAACGTCTGCACGGTTCCCTCAGGCGTGCCGTCCTGCGCATCCTCGGACGCTGTGGCCTCGTCGGTCTTGGTGTTCACTCGGTCCATCTCGGCGTTCTCGTTGTTGCTCACGACGCGTGTTCGTCGCGTTCGAGTTCGTCGACGCCGTCCTGCTCCACACGAACGCGGAGGTGGACGGCGCGGGCGGCGAGGTGCGTGGCAACTGGTGAAGTCAGGAGCTGAAGGACGACCACCAAGGTCAGCGTCACGCCCGCCGCCAGCGACCGAATCGTGAGGCCCGCCCCGATCGCGACGAGCAACAATCCGAGTGTTGGGCTCTTGGCCGCTGCATGCATCCGCGAATACGGGTCGCGGAACTTGTGTACGCCCATCGCAGCAAGGAGCGCAAACAGCGCGCCGAGGATCATCACCGCGCCACCGACGTTGTCGAGCATCGTCAGCTCCCCCGCCGTTCGATGAACCGCGCCAGGATGGCAGTGCCGACGAAACCGCCGAGCGCCACGATCAGCACCGTGCTCTCGACCACGCCACTCGCTGGGCGCGCCGACGCGATGGTGACGGCGATGACGACCGTCGAGATGAATCCGTCGACCGAGATGACCCGATCGGCAACCGCCGGGCCGCGCAAGACCTTCACGATGAACAGCAATGCCGCCACCGCGACGATCGCGAGCGCCGCGTTGTTCATGACGTCTCCTTGTCCGCTGGCTTCTGCTTGGCTGGCTTCGGCTTGGCTGGCTTTGGCTTGGTGAGCTTCGGTCGTGCCCGCTTCGCACGGTCGGGGTCGACGAGCATCGGCTCGTGTGCAACGACGTCGGCCAGCGCGACGCGGTAATCCTCGCCGGTACCGAACGCTCGCAGGGCGAGCGCTTCGAGTCGGAGGATGTCGTGACGAACTGCCTCGACGTCTTGGGCGTACATCGAGTGCACGTACAGCGTGACGCCAGACTCCACGGTGTCGTCCTCACCGTCACCACTGAGATCGAACATCGCCCGCGGGTCATCGCGACTGCCGTTGCGCTTGACATCCAAGGTCATCGTGCCCGGCGTCAACGTGATCGAGTTCGACACGAGGTTCACGATTGCATCACTGCCGCCACGAATCGGCACCGCGAGGATCGACGTGTGCGTGCCGTCGCCCGGCGTGATGATCTCGATCGCCAGCCGGATGTTCGACATCAGCAGCTGCCACGACAGCACGAGGATGTACCAGAGCGCCCAGTGCGGTCGGAAGTGCGTTCGCCGGAATGGTGCTTGGTCGAGGCGGGCAAACAGCACGACGCCGCCCGCCACGGCGAGCCCGCCGAGGACGTTGGCCCACGTGACCGATCCCCACAGAGCGACCCAGAGCCCGCTGAGCCAGAGCATCAAGCCGGGGATCCGCAACGACGCTCTCATCGATCGGCTCCCAACACAGCGTCGATGTAGACCGCCGGGTTCGTCAGGTCGTTGCCTGCCCGCTCGGCGAGCTCGTAGATCGGACCAGCGAAGATGACGAACGCGATCGACAACGCCACGGTGGCCATCGTGGCCGCGACCATCAGCGATGGCCCCGCACCGGTCCGGCCTTCGACCTGCACCGGCTCCACCTCGGGGTCGCCCCAGAACACCGCCGCCCAGATCTTCGTCATCGAATAGAGCGTGAGCAGCGAGACCAGCAGGGCGACCGACACGATCAGCCACTGCTCGGCGTCGAGGCCGGCGCTGATGAGGGCGAACTTGCCCGCGAATCCCGACGATGGTGGGAGCCCCGCGAGTGACAGTGCCGGCACAGCGAAGCAGAACGCGATGACAGGCGCGCTACGCACCAGTCCGCCAACTCGCGACAGCCGGCTCGACCCGGCATGGCGGTCGATCAACCCGGCCACGAGGAACAGGTTGGTCTTCACGAGGATCGTCTGGACGATGTAGAACACGACGGCGCTCACGCCGGCCACGGTGAACAACCCGAGCCCGAAGATCATGTACCCGATCTGGCCGATGATGTGGAACGACAGAAGCCGCTTCAGGTCGTCTTGTGCGAGCGCTCCGAGCACGCCGACCAACATCGTCAGCCCGCCGATGATGAGCAACGCCGTGCCCTGCTGGGAGTCGGGAGCGAACAGCAGCGTCTGCGTTCGGATGATGGCGTACACCCCGACCTTGGTGAGGAGCCCGGCGAAGATCGCCGTGACCGGACCGGGCGCCGTCGGGTAGCTGTCGGGAAGCCAGAAGAAGAGGGGGAACAAGCCTGCCTTGATGCCGAACACGAGGATCAGCAACAGCGAGAAGCCGGTTCGGACACCGCTCGACAACTCGGGAATGCGCTCCGCGAGGTCGGCCATGTTGACGGTGCCGGTCGCCGAGTAGAGCAACGCAAGCGCCGTGATGAATAGTGCCGACGCAACGAGTGAGATAACCACGTAGGTCATGCCGGAGCGCACCTGATCGGGACGACCGCCGAGTGTGAGCAGCACATAGCTCGCAGCGAGCATCATCTCGAACGCGACGAACAGGTTGAACATGTCACCGGTGATGAAGCTGGCCGATACGCCGGCCGCGAGGACCAGATAAATCGGACTGAATGCCGGGTGCGTAGCCTCCGAGCCACGCTGGCCAATCGCGTACACGAGCACGACGAGCAGCATGATCGAGGAGGTGACGAGCATGATCGCCGACAACCGGTCGACGACGTAGGTGACGCCCAACGGTGCGGCCCATCCGCCAGCATCCATGATCACCACCGACTCGTCGTCAGCTTGCGCGAGCAGGGCGACCGACACCGCGACGATGCTGGCCAGCGATGCCAACGCGATGAGTTGCTGCACGACACGGAACTTGGCGAACACGATCGTCAACGCCGCCGCCAGGAGCGGCACGACGATCGGGAGAGGGACGAGCGAATTGATCATTCGTCGTCACCTGCCGAGTCGGACTGACGCTCCAGGTCGGCCGCTTCGACGTCGGCCACGTCACTGTCGCGACGGCGCCGGCTGATCATGCGGTCTTCGAGATCGTCGGCGACCACGTCATCGTGAGTGAGCTGCCAACTCCGGTACGCCATGGACAAGAGGAAGGCGGTCACACCGAAGGTGATCACGATCGCGGTGAGCGCCAGCGCCTGCGGAAGCGGGTCGGCGAACTCCGACTTGTCGGACTTCCCGATCACCGGAGGACGCCCGCCACCGCCGCCGGAGGTGAGCAGCAAGATGTTGGTGCCGTGACCGATCAGCCCGAGGCCGACCACGATGCGCGTGAGTCGGCGCTGCAGCAGCAGCCAGGTGCCGAGGCCGAACAACATGGCCGCCGTGAACGCGAGCAGGACGGTCACGAGCGCGTTCCGCCGCTCGAGTCGGAGCCAGCAGCATCGCCGGTCTCGCTGAGATCGTCTGGCGTGAGCCACAGGCGTGCCGACCCGTGCTGGCCCAGCGGTCGATACTCGGATCGGACCGATGCGGCCGGAGTGGTGGGCGGCTCGACCCGCTCGAGCTCTGATTCGGAGTCCTCTCCGAACGCCTCGAAGATCATCAAGACGAGACCGATCACGATGAGGTAGACCCCGATGTCGAACGGCAATGCGGACGTGGCCTTCACCTCCCCGAGGAGCGGTGGGTGGAGCTTGAGCGTTCCGTGCTCGAGGATCGCCCCGCCGAGCAGCAACGGCACGAGCGCCGTCACGACCGAAACGACGAGGCCGACCCCGAGGATCGTCCACGGGTCGAGGCGGAACGAACGACGGACGGCGCGCACTCCGCCGGCGACGTATCGCAGTGAGATGGCAGCCGCCGCGGCGAGCCCACCGACGAATCCGCCGCCCGGCTGATTGTGGCCGGCGAACAAGAAGAAGAGCGACAGCACGATGATCGACGGGTAGAGCACCCGAACCGACGCTTCGAGGATGAGCGATCGCCTCATGACGATGCTCCGACCGACGGCGTCGAACTCGACGCTGGTTCGGGTCCGGCTCCGCTGGCAGATGCATCATCGTCGTCGGTGTCGTCCGAGCGGCGTCCGCTTCGAGCGAGCGCGACCGCACCCACGGCGGCAACCGCGAGCACGGTGATCTCACCCATCGTGTCGACGCCACGGAAGTCGACCAGGATCACGTTGACCACGTTCTTGCCTTCGCCATCGGGCTTCGCACGCTCGACCATCTCGACCGAGATGGACTCCTGCGGCACGTCGGTGCGCGCAGTGCTCGACACGACCGCGAAGACGAAGATCGCCGCGCCGACCAACGCCGACACGGTGAGGCGCAGCGGCCGGACCACAGCGGGAGACAGGTCGACGAATCGAGTCGGCAAGAACCGCAGCACCAGCACGAAGAGCACCGTGCCGAGCGTCTCAATCGCGAACTGCGTGAGCGCAAGGTCGGGAGCGCCCTGCACCTCGTACAAGCCAGCCATCGCGAATCCGACGGCGCCGAGCATGATCACCGCGGCGATACGACGACGCACGAGGGTCGCCCCGATCGCCGACCCGATGATGACGGCCACGATCGGAATGTGCGCCGGATTCTCGATCCAATCCGGCAGCGTGTCGAGCTCGCTCAGCATCGGAATCACGGGAACGGTCACGACCACACCCAAGATCACCAGCAGGTAGCCCGGAAGCGAGCCGGTTTGCACCGAACGCGTCACCCGCTTCGCCACTGCGTCGATACCGCGAATCGTCAGCACGAACGCGTCGTCGGTTGACAGCAGCTTGCGCAACGGTTGCGATGCGCTCGTCTGGAGCCGGGCGACGGAGCGGCGCATCACCGCCATGACGGCGCCCACCGCAATGATGCCCGCCGACAGGAAGAACGCAGTGTTGAAACCGGCCCAGAGCTTGACCTTCGACGGGGTCGATCCCGAATCGAGCGCAAGGAGCGCCGACTTGGACAGGTCGCTGATGAACACCGGAGCCAGGCCGACGACCACGGTCACCACCGTGAGCACCATCGCCGGAGTCCAGAACACCAACGGCGGTGGGGTGGCGTCGAGCGTCACGTTCTCGTTGTCCGCTGCACCGTGCACACCGAAGACACCCAGCACGAAGCGAGCCGAGTAGGCGAAGGTGAGAATCGAACCGACGACGATCACGACGAGCACGGCCGTCGAGCCGACGAAGTCGCCATATTCGAGATAGGTGTCGAGCGCCTTCTCCTTCGACACGAAGCCGAGCAGCGGAGGCAATCCCGCCATCGACGCCGCGGCGATGACCGCCATCACCTTGATCGCCATCCAGCCTGGCCCGAAGCCGTGTAGCTCACGTATGTGTCGCGTACCGACCTGGTGGTCGATGATCCCGACGATCATGAACAGCGTTGCCTTGAACGCGCCATGGGCGAGGAGCAGCACGATGCCGGCTTGCGCGATCTTGTACTCGCCCGTGCCGAAGAGCAGCATCATGAAACCGAGCTGGCTGACCGTGCCGTAGGCGAGCAACAGCTTGAGGTCGCGTTGTCGGAGGGCTCGGAGGCCACCAATGATCATCGTGGCCGAACCGACCACCAGCACCAGCACGCGCCACTGGCCCGTCGTCGCCAGGATCGGCGAGAGCCGGGCCACCAGATACACGCCCGCCTTGACCATCGTCGCAGAGTGCAGGTACGCACTGATCGGGGTCGGGGCCACCATCGCGCCGGGCAGCCAACTGCCGAACGGGGCCTGCGCGGACTTGGTGAACGCGCCAAGCAACACACAGATCAGCCCAGCCGAGAGCGCACCCGACGATGGCGGCGAGTCGACCATTTCGGACAGTCGGTACGTGCCTGCACTCTGACCGACGATGATCAGCCCGGCGAGGAGCACAAGGCCACCCGAACCGGTGATGAAGATCGCCTGTAGCGCGGCGGCGCGGGCGCGAGGGTTGCGGTCGTCGTTCCCGATCAGCAGGTAACTCGTGATGGACGTCAGCTCCCACGCAACGAAGAGAGCGATCAAATGATCGGCCCAGACAATGCCCAACATCGCGCCGGCGAACAGCGTCATCAGCCCGGCCAGACGGCTCTGACCAGGGGCGATGTGTGAGAAGTACCCGATCGCGTACACGCAGACCAGAACGCCGATCCCTGACACGAGCAACGTCATCACCAGCGCGAAGGCGTCGAAACGAAGGTGGAGGTCGAGGTCGATTCCACTGATCCAGCCCACCGACTCGCGCACCGGGTCGCCGCCGATGCCGTGCCCGTCGGCATCGAGCGCGGCCGGGTCACCGACGACGCGGCCCCACTGCGTGGCGGCCCATCCCACCGTCACCGCCGGTGCGAGCGATGCCACCGCGAACGCGCGACGGCCCAGACGGTCTCCGCTCATCAGGATCGCAACGCCGATCAGCAGGTGGATGAGGAGCAACACGAACATGACGGCAGCCGCCCACGATACGACCGTGACTGCCTGCGGCTGGGGTTCCAGCGTCGAAAGGCCGGGGCGGCCTGACGATTTTAGTTGGTTACCCACGGGTAACTAGGTTGCGGAGATGAGCACGAACGCTGAGAACATCGCCACTGTCGGGATTTTGGGATCGGGCATCATGGGTGCCGGTCTCGTCGAGGTAGCGGCCCGATCAGGGCGCACGGTGGTCCTGCGCTCGCGCACTCAGGAGTCCGCCGACGGAGCGATCGCCAAGCTGACGAAAGGCCTCGCGCGCCAGGTCGAGAAGGGTCGCCTCGAAGCAGACGAACGCGACGCCATCGTCGGCCGGATCACGGCCACGTCCGACATGTCGGCGCTCGCCGACTGCGACCTCGTGATCGAGTCGGTCGTCGAGGATCTCGACATCAAGAAGGCGCTGTTCACCGAGCTCGACGGGATCGTCAAGGCCGGAGCGATCCTCGCCACCAACACCTCCACGTTGCCGGTGGTCGAGCTCGCCATGGCGACGTCGCGGCCCGAGCTCGTGTGCGGCATTCACTTCTTCAACCCGGCACCGATGATGAAGCTGGTCGAGGTCATCCGCCCGATCACCGCCTCCGACGACACCATCGCAACGGCACTCGCATTCGCCGCCTCCTGCGGCAAGGACGAAGTCGAAGTGGTCGACCGCGCCGGATTCATCGTCAACGCGCTGCTGTTCCCCTACCTCAACAACGCTGTCAAGATGTGGGAGCACGGCACTGCGTCGATCGCCGCGATCGATACGGCGATGCAGGGCGGCTGCAACTTCCCGATGGGTCCGTTCGCACTGCTCGACCTGGTCGGGCTCGACACGTCGCTGGCGATCCTCGACGCACTCCACGCCGAGTTCGGCGACCCGAACTTCATGGCCGCCACGTCGCTGAAGCGGATGGTGGCGGCAGGCCAGCTCGGTCGCAAGACCGGTCGCGGCTTCCTCGAATACTGATTCCCGAGGTTCTCCCTCGGCGACCAACCTGACCGCCGAGGTTGCAATCGTCGGCATCGCTTGGTGCCATAGCGATCATGACGGTCGATCGCGCTCCGGTCACGCCGGCCCCGAGCCAGTTCGACATGCCTGATCCCGGAACTGCCGAGGCGGGCATCGACCTGGTCGCCGTCGGGGCCGACCTCGCTCCGGGCACGTTGCTCGCCGCGTATCGAAGCGGCCTGTTCCCGATGCCGGGTGACCCGTCGACACCCGGCGGCGACATCGTCTGGTTCTCCCCCGACCCCCGAGGCATTCTGCCGCTCGATGGGCTCCGCGTCTCGAAATCGCTTCGGCGCAGTCGGCGCCGCTATCGAGTCACGCAGAATCAGGCGTTCGCCGAGGTCATGCGGGCGTGCGCCGACCCGAACCGCGACGGACGATGGATCACCGATGAGTTCATCGACGCGTACACCCACCTGTTCGAACTGGGGTGGGCCCATTCGTTCGAAACGTGGGATGAGGACCAGCTGGTGGGTGGGCTCTACGGGCTTCGGATCGACGGGCTGTTTGCCGGCGAGGCAATGTTTCACCGAGCCACCGATGCGTCGAAGGTGGCGCTCGTCGAGCTCGTCGACTGGTTGAACGGTTCGGGCGCCCAGCTCCTCGACGTGCAATGGGAGACCGACCACCTCGCGTCGCTCGGCGTGGTCGCGATTCCCCGCGACGAGTACTTGCGGCGTCTTCGCTCCGTGGTCGCCCCGAGCTGAAAAACGAAGGAAGGAGCGACGATTGCTCGTCGCTCCTTCTCGTCCGTCGCCGGCCGGATCCGCCATCCGACCGGCGTGGTTCCCGCCAAAGGGAAACCGTTCCCCGGAGAGCGTTTGGCAAGGGGGAGGACCATTCGCTCTTCGGGAGATCTTGTTGTTCTCGTTGTTTCTCGGGAACACTTAATGCTTCGTCACAGCCGCCGGATGACTTGAAGAATTTCTCCAAAACCACCCCAAACGTCCGTTTCACGCCAGGCGTAAACCCACGACT
>CALICC010000348.1 GCA_938049325.1 uncultured Ilumatobacter sp.
TTGTTGTACGGCAACTTGGAGAGTGCCGTACCCATGGCGCACGTGTTCGTGGCCGCGGAGAACGCGAGCCCCGCACCAACCCCTCCGGCGAGCCACTTGGATTTCGGCACCACCACGCTGGCGAGAATGCCCGCGAGCGCGATCGACCCGGCCACGAGTCGAACCTGACGATCCATCGCCCACACTTCGCTTCCGCCGCCGCGCACGACATCGCCGCCCGACGACTCCCAAGCTTCGATGCCGCCGGTGAGCACATGCATTCTTCCTTTACCTGCACGAGCAAGTTTCGTGTGCGCCTGCTCGGCGCGAGCACCCGATCGGCACACGATCACCACGGGGTGATCCATCGCCGCTAACTCTGCAGCATGCTCGCTGAGGGTGTCGAGCGGAACGTTGTAGGAGCCCGGAATGTGTACGCCGGCGTACTCGCCGCTCGTGCGAACGTCGATGAACCGAACGGCTGGATCGCTCTGCACGAGCTCGCGTGCGCCGTCGGCGGCGATCGAGTCGATGCCACTCGTTGCGGTGGCGGGGGCAACTGTGCTGGTGGTCATGGGAATCTCCTGAATTGTTGACGTGGACGAAGTTTGGACATTGCGGTGATGGCTGTCATGCGAGCAGCGTGCTGGCAGCGGTGTAGACGCCGACGACGCCGAGCATGATCGAGAAGCTGCGCGTCAAGCTGTCGGCTTTGACCTGATGTGCGACCGCCGAGCCGACGAGCACTCCCGTCGTGACGGTGGCAAGGAATGGCAACACGAGGTTCCAGTCGAAGCCGATGTCGTTGGACCGCATCGCCAGCGCAAGTGCCGCGTTGATGGCGATCACGACGAGTGATGTTCCGATCGCGTCCTTCGCACCGAAGCCGAGCAGCAGCGTGAGCGCCGGAACGACGGCGAACCCACCGCCGACTCCGAACAGACCGGTGAGGAGGCCGACGACGGTTGCCGCGACCACCAGCTTGGCGAGAGAACCCGCCGACAGGTCGATTCGACGAGCGGCCGCGGTGCTCGTTGGTTGGCGCACCATGACCGAGACGGACATCCGACTGTCGGGCATGTCATCGGGCTCCCTGCTCGCCTGCTCGCTCGGATCCTCCGCTGGGCGGCGGGACTCGATACTGCGATACATGCGCACGGCGACGAAGACGATGAGGCCGGAGAACGCGAGCAGCAGCAGTTGTTCGTCCAACGATCGGTTCAACAGCGTGCCGGCGCGATTGCCGACGATGCCCGCACCACCGAATGCGATGCCGGTGCCGAGCCGCACGTTGCCGTTGCGGAAGTGACCGACCACGCCGATGGCCGAAGCAATGCCGACAACCAGCAGCGACGCGCTGGTCGCATCTTGCGCCGAGAACCCAGCGACGAACACAAGAATCGGCACCGCCAGCGTCGAGCCACCGCCACCGAGCGCACCGAGCGACAGCCCCACGAGGAGGCCGAGAACGATCGCGAGAACGTCAAGAACCATGGGCTGAACACCTCCACAGAAGCTTGCCTCGACGTTTCATGCATTCAATTGTACGTACATTTAGGAAGAACGCAACCACACCACTCATACGCAGGCACAACACTCCCTGCAGCGCCACCAGCACCCCGCTAGGGTCCGGTTGCGAAACGTCTCGACAGCCGCACCTCACCCGCCACGAGAGAATCTGATGCCCCTCCTCGACAGAACCAGTTCGCTTCCGTTGTGGGCGCAACTCGAGACGGCCCTCAAAGCGCGGCTCGACACCGGAGAATTCAACGAACGCTTCCCGACCGACAACGAGCTGGTCGAGGAGTACGGCGTGTCACGCCACACCGTTCGCGAGGCAATCCGTCACCTCAACCGCACCGGCATCTTGCGTCGCGAACGCGGCCGCGGCACCGTGGTCAACCACGCCGAGTTCGAACAACCCCTTGGCGCTCTCTACAGCCTCTTCCAGTCGATCGAGGCGTCAGGTGTCGAACAGCGCAGCCGCGTACTCGCGCTCGACGAGGTGACAGAGCCGGTCATCGCGGCCAACTTGAGCTTGCCCGCCGAGACCCCACTCATGCTGCTCGAACGACTGCGATTCGCCGGCGACGAACCACTTGCGATCGACCGCGCCTGGATCCCCATGACGATCGCCGCGCCGCTCATGACGACCGACTTCGAGCACACGGCGCTCTACGACGAGCTCGAACGATTGTGTGGCGTGCGACCCGACGCCGGGTGGGAGCGCATCGCACCGCTGCTTCCGAAGCCTGCCGAACGCGAACTCTTGCACTTGGGCCGCAACGACGCGGCGCTGTTCCTCGAACGGATGAGCACGGCCAACGGGCAACCAATCGAGTGGCGGACCACGACGATTCGTGGCGATCGGTATCGCTTCGTCTCCGAGTTCCAGGCCGGTGCGGCGCCATCGATGGTCGCACACCGCCCCGACTGACCGCACCCCGGCGCCTCCGTGACGGGGCAACTGTGCTGCAATGGTCCCTCGATGACGACAACGAGCGAGGAACGACCATGAAGCTGGGCATCACGATGTTTGCGACCGATGTCGCGATCGACCCAATCGAACTCGCCGTCGAGGCCGAGAACCGGGGATTCGCCTCGCTCTGGCTCCCTGAACACACCCACATCCCTGCGTCGCGAGCCACTCCCTGGCCTGCAGGCGACGGTCAACTCCCCACCAAGTACAAGCGCTCGTACGACCCGCCGACCGTCTTGGCCGCGTGCGCCCACGCGACCTCCACCTTGCGACTCGGCTCCGGCATCTCGCTCGCAGCACAGCATGACCCCATCAGCTACGCCAAGGTCTGGGCAACGCTCGACCAGATCAGCAACGGGCGAGCAGCATTCGGGGTCGGCTACGGCTGGAACAAGGAGGAGATGGCGGACCATGGCGTCGACTACGCGACGCGGCGCGCCCACGTCCGCGACCACGTGATGGCGATGCAGGCGTTGTGGACCGATGAGGAGGCGACGTTCCAGGGCGACTTCGTGTCGTTCGAGCGAGCGCTGGCATGGCCCAAGCCGATCCAACAACCGCGGATTCCCACCTACATCGGTGGGGGCGCAGGACCCAAGATGTTCGACGCAGTGGTGGAGTTCGCCGACGGCTGGCTCCCGATCGGCGGGGCTGGCGTGCGCGCAGCGATTCCCGTCCTCAACGAGGCGTGGGCATCGGCAGGACGTTCGGGTGCGCCGTCCGTCGTGCCGTTCGGCGTGCATCCCGAGATGGGCAAGCTCGAGTACTACGCAGAACTCGGGTGCGACGAAGTGGTGCTCGACGTCGAATCGCTCCCCCGCGACGAAGTGCTGCGGATCCTCGACGGCTACGCCGACTTCGTCGCCGCGTTCCCGGCCTGACTCGAAACCCGGGGAGTGGCCGACAAGGCCTCGAGCTGCGCCGGCCGCTACGGCCGTGTGGGGCGAGGAACGATCGTGAGCGTCGGCTGACGCGCTGGCGGTTGGGGTGCGCCTGCTTCGCTCCGCCTGCTCGACACGGCGACGATCGACTGGTTGCCTCGTCGCTCGCCGAAGTTCTTGACAACGAACGGCGACGTCATCGACCGCAGCAACGCCGAGTAGCCCGGCTCGAAACGAATCTCCTCGCCGGGAACCATCCGAGTCGCCGTCTCGAGGACCAAGTGATCGCTGCTCGCAGCAAGCACCTTCACACCCGGCGGGCCCAGGAGATCGTCCGAGTCGATGTCCTGCCTGCCGGCCGCGACGATCGTCTGCCAGATCACACCGCGGTCCTCGGGAGGCTCGGCGGCGGTACCGAACGCTGTTTGACCCGATCGCCCCCACGGCTGCGTCGGCTTGCGACGCGACTCGATGACTTCGCACACCACCGTCACTGCGTCTGTATGCAACCCGGCAACACGAGCTCGGTGCAGCGGTTCGCGTCCGAGCAGAATCGACTCACCGAGACGTAAGTTGTTGATCCGACCGAGATCGGCCGCGTTCGTCATCCAATCGAGGTTGGCGGAGTTCCCACCCGACACGGTGCGGATCTCCGTACCGAACTTCGACTCAACGGCATCAACGAGTTGCGAGAGTTCACCCATGTTCTGGTCGGTCGGCGCAATGCCGTGGCGGCACGCAAGGTTCGCGCCGATGCCAACCAGCCGCAGTGCGGGCAAACGCAGAATGTGACGCACCGTGTCATGCAGATCGTCGGGCATGACCCCGTCGCGGAGGTCACCGAGCTCGACCATGACCATGACCTCATGCACTCTGCCGCATAGCCGGGCAGCAGCGGCGAGTGCGGTGAGCACCTCGAGCTCGGTGTTGACACTGGTCGTGTTGGAGCGGACGACGCGATCGACCTGACTCGGCATCGGCGAGCGGAGCAAGACCATCGGCGCTGTCACATGACTGTGCCGCATTCGTTCGATGTTCTCGACGCGGGAGTCCCCGAGCGCGACCACACCCGCACCGACGAGGACGTTCGCCAGGCGAGGTTCGCCGAGCAGCGCCTTGGTCACAGCGGTGACCGACACGCCTCGGTCTGTCGCCCGGTCCACCAGAAGCTTCGCGTTGTCACCGATCTTGTCGAGGTCAACGTCGAGCCGCAGCCCGTTCATCGAGTGACGATCGAAGCGCCTTGAAGATCAGGAAATGCCGCAAGGACCATGTCGACGAGTCGGTCAGTTGATCGAGTGAGCGCGTCGGTCGCCGGGATCCCCAGCTCCAGCTCGTAGAGCATGATCGCTGCGGACACTTCGCTGTCGGTCATGTTCTCGTGGTTGATCGTGAGGCCGATCACCGTGGTGTCGGCGAACGTCTCGATGAGATTGATCTCGCTCGCAGGTGTCGGCATCGGGAAGGCGGGGTAGTCACTGATCGTCTGACGGGCTGGCGCATGCTGCAAGATCACCGCTGACGGGCGGCTTCCACGCAAGACCGCTGTGGAACTCAGATACGTCGGGTGGCTCAGAGCTCCCTGGCCTTCCACGATGATCACGTCGGGTTGCTCGGCTTCAAACGCGCCGACGACCGCCGCCTCGAGCTCCCCCGCCACGAACTGGGCCGGCACCGCATCGAGTGCCACTCCGTGTGACGCGCCTTGAATCAAGCTGGTCTGGCCAGTACCGACCATCACCGCCTTCACGCCTATCGCATTCAACGCTCTCGTCACGATCGTTGCCGTTGTGCGCTTGCCGATTGCTCCGTCGGTGCCGAGTACGGCGATCCGCGGGCAGGTGACACCGAGGATGCTGCCGTCGAACATGTGGAGATCAGCTTTTGCCTTGGGCCGACGAACATCGATGATCTCGACGTCGTTGATCGCAGCTGACGCGGCGAACTCGGGGTCGTCGTTCAAGAATTCGTGGAGACCGTTGACGATGCCCAGACCGCAGCTCATCGCATCAAGCACAACCGACCGTTCGTGTTGCGTCAACAGACCGCTGGTTGGAGCAACACCGACGATGAACAATTCGGGTGTGAACCCAGCCGCCGCGATGGCTTCGCTGAGACTCGAGCAGCACGCGATGCCGTTCGGCACTCCGTCGATGACATCACCGGCGTCACGACCGGCCTTCGTCTGATCGATCACCGAAATGATTTCGTATCGCTCGCTGTGACGCACCAGTCCGTTCGCTGTCTTGCCGTCGATCTCACCGAGGTTGGCTTCGCAATAGACGATCGCTCGTGGTCGGCGGCGGTGAGTGCGCGCGGTCGGATGGTTCGTGGCGTGGGATTCGGACATGTTGTCTCCTCGAGTTGAGCTCAGAGGAGGCAACGGATTGTTCGGCGGGATCGATCGCAAGATCGAAGGAGCCGGATGTCAACGAGAAGTCCCCACCAAGAAGGTGGAACGCTTGTCGAACACTACGGCCACATCGGCAACAACGTCGCGGCAGCATCGTTTGTGTCGACGACTCCCAGTCCAGGCGCGTGGTACGTTGACGGTCCACCGACTCACCGGGGACCTCTTCTGACGCTCGACGCTCTGCGTCGACACGATGTGGTCGCCTCCTCTGAGCCCTTGCTCACAGGAGACGCATGCCTCGACGATCCAACCTCACCTCTCGTGCAACCGATCGGTCGGGTTCCGATCACCTCGTTTCCGGCGAGCTGATCTGTCGCCGCTGGATCTACATCGTCCACTCCGACGACCTCTTCGACGCTTCCGTCGAAGAGGTCGCGTCCGCTGCGACGCGCTGCGACCGAGCGGCTTGA
Source organism: uncultured Ilumatobacter sp. (assembly GCA_938049325.1). Lineage (GTDB taxonomy): Bacteria > Actinomycetota > Acidimicrobiia > Acidimicrobiales > Ilumatobacteraceae > Ilumatobacter_A. The sequence goes on from CALICC010000348.1 coordinate 6,163, forward strand.
CACGTTCCTATTCCGACCAACGACGCGGCCGACCGGCTTGACGTCGACGACGAAGGAGACACCCATGGCCAAATCACCCCAACGCCGAGACACCAAGAAGGTCGGCAAGACACTCAAGGAAAAGCGCGAAGCAAAGCGCTCGAAGTCCGAAGACAAGAAGCCGTTCGACCGGTGACCGCCGAACCGAATCCGATGCCGGAGCCGCCAGGCGATGCAACATCTCATGACCCGGCGACGACCGCGCCGACGCGGCAGTGCGGGCGATGTCGCGAGGTGTTTGCCGCACCGGCCGATTTGCATCCAGCCGAGCTCAGGCAATGGTGGTCGTGCGCTGACTGCTCAGCACAGATCATCCCGAGCCATCGGCGCAAACCATCCGACGACGAGCCCGCAACCGCAGTAGGCGGGTCGTAGCATTCCACGCGCTTGGCCCCGAACCGTCGGCGGGCGCGAGGCTCAAGAGTCGGTAGGCGTACGACCGTAGAAGGTCTCGAGCGCCGACGCTGACAGCGCAACGCCCGGCCGGTCGTTGTACGCAAAGACAGCGAGCATGCGGGTCGTGTCACCTTCGGTCGGCGTGACGCGATGGAGCGAATCACGACCGCGAAAGATCACGAGGTCGCCGGGCTCGAACGCGAGCGTGCGCACCCGTTCGTTGCCGTCGAGGATCGCGTCGACCCGCGCATACGCGTTGTCGCCAGCGTCGGCATCGCGCACATCCGACACGTACTCGAACCGAGCGCCTCCGACGGCGGCTTGCAGGAGCAGGGTGACGGCAAACGACGAGTTGTCGAAGTGCCAACCCAACTCCATTCCGGTTGCCGCGAAGTGCACGTTGATCGACGAGAGCTCGTCGGCATACGGGTAGATCCCGTCCAGGCCGAGCACACCACAGAGAAACGAACGAAGCTCGGCATTCCCGTAGATCTCGCGCAACACCGAGTCAGACGGAATCTCATCGTCGGCGATCAGGCCCTTGCTGCTCGCCACCTGGCGATTGAACGCATGATCGACCGCGAGAGTTGGGTCGACCGGCTCGAGGTAGACGTTGTGCGTCGAGTCGGCGTAGAAGGCTTCGGCCTCTCGCGGCTGAACCTCGGCAACGATGTCGTCGATCGTGTCTTCGTCGATCAGGTCGCGCAGCACGAGCACGCCGTCACGATCCAGGCGTTGACGGCTCACCGCAACATAGGTCTGGTCGGTCATGGGGTGCCGGATCGTGTCCAGCCGAGACGTGTTCAACGAGGTCCTTACAACGGTGGTTCGGTCAGAGGTCCCGACAATAGTTCACCGGGGCGCCCGCAACGTCGTCACGCCGATTTCTGGACGGGTTGCACGAAGTGTCAGTCGCTACGGACTCGCTGTTGCACCCGGCTCAGGCTGACACGACGGGCACCAGTAGGTACTGCGCGCCGTTCGCTCCCCCGCCGCAGAAAAGACGACGGCGTTGTCGCAGCGGCGACACGCCAGCCGGTGCCGTCCGTACACGAAGGTTCGACCCGGGTTTCCGGCGCCCGTGGTCGACCGATATGGGCGACCTCGATTCGCGACGAGTTGTTGATGCGCGATGGTCCACAGGCGGCCCAAGCTGTCATCGTCGAGCGCCTCGACCTTGGTGAACGGATGCACGCCGGCCACGAAGAGCGCCTCGCTCTTGAACACGTTGCCCACGCCAGCCGCAACGCGCTGATTGAGGAGCAGTTCTGCAACGGTTGCGTCGCCGTCGGCCAACGTGCGACTGCGTTGCACCGCCTCGTCGATGTCCGCGTCGTCATCACTCAGGTCGGGACCGATCCGGTCAGCGGGCGCGGTGCCCGAACCACTGATGTGCGTCGAGATGTCGGGAGCGGAGAAACACAGCCCTCGGCCGAGCGCCGTCTCGATCACGATGCGAAGTTTCGGACTCTTCGGCACCGGCGTATCGAGGCCGGTCGCGCGCCACGATCCCGCCATCCCGAGATGCGTGTGCAGCACGAGCCGACGGTCGAACTCGATGAGGAGGTACTTGCCGACCGCGTCGACGCTGGCGATGCGGTCACCGACACGGGGCCGATAGCCGCGAAGCTTCTTGAACCACAGGTCGGTCACGACCTGCCCCTCCAGAACCGGCGTCAAGATCTCGGCCGCCCGTCTGAGTGTGTCGCCTTCAGGCACGGCCCGACCGCGAGTCAGCAAAGCTCATGTTCGGGGTGTACCACGCCTGCGCCGATCGGGCCAGCCCACCGTCTGATCAAAATCGGTCGATCACCGTGATTCCGGAGCCGGTCGAGTCGGATTCGACGAAATGGTCGACCGCCTCGTCGAGCGAAACCGTACGCGTCACGAGTTGATGAACGGGTAGCTCGCCGCCCGCGACCATCTCGAGCATCGCCGGGTAGCTCCTTGCTGACATTCCGTGTGAGCCGAGCACGTCGAGTTCCCAAGCGAGCACTCTGTCGAACGGCATCGGCGCGTGTGCTGCCTCGCCCGTCATCAACCCGATCTGCACGTGACGGCCACGACGACGCAGGCCCATGATCGACGCATACGAAGGTGCCGCACCACCGATCGCATCAATCGATGCATGCACGCCTCCACCCGTGGCTTCACAGATCATGGCGACGACGTCATCGGGCGATGCTCCGGCAGCGTCGATCACGACCTCAGCTCCTGCCTCGCGGGCAGCGTCGAGGGCTGCACCTTTGGTGTCGACGGCCACCACGTGGGCATCGACGGCGTGACCGATCATCACCGCCGACAGACCCACACCGCCGCAGCCGTGAACGGCAAGCCACTCGCCCGGGCGGACTCGCGCACGCTCGACCACGCCACGGAACGCCGTGGCAACCCGGCATCCCAGCGCTGCGGCTCCAACGAAACCGAAGTCGTCGGGCAACCGCACGAGGTTGGTGTCGGCGAAGTCGATCGAAACGAGCGAGGCGAATGATCCCCAGTGAGTGAAGCCAGGCTGAAACTGCTGAGGGCACACTTGGTGATCGCCAGCGTCACACGTCTCGCACCGCCCGCATCCCCCGACGAACGGGACCGTCACTCGGTCGCCGGTTCGCCAACGTGCGACGTCCGACCCGGTCGCCACGATCGTGCCCGCGAGCTCGTGGCCCGGCACATGCGGGAGCCTGATGTCGGGGTCGTGTCCAATCCATCCGTGCCAGTCACTCCTGCAGAGACCGGACGCTGCGACCTCGATCACCACACCGTCGCCAGATGGTGACGGATCGGGCAGTTCTTCAATCGTCGGGCGCTCACCGAAGCCCTCGTAGTACATCGCACGCATGGCCATTTTCGCCTTTCGCTCGCACACAGACCGGATTCCACAGTTCCGGCGACGCCCAATGGTGCTCGGTTCGACGCGATGATCCAACCATCCGTGGGGGGGTCTTCAGATGGGCCGCGTGGGAAGACGTAGACGCGTCGCCCGCTGCCGCCGCACCCAGGCCGAGCGCTCGATCGTTTGCGGCAGGCACAACGCGACGTTCAGGCGACCGGCACGGCGTAGACGACGATGTTCTGTCGGTACCGGTTGATCTCGGGGTTGAACGAACCGCCGCACGTGATCAAGACCAGCGTCTCGTCACCGGTTCGTCGCCAGATGCGGTCGCGGGGCAACGCGTCCTTGTCGTACATCGTCCGCTCGACGACCTCGTAGGTACGGGTGGTGTCGTCGTCGAGGTGCACGTCGACGAGCGCGCCTGGCTCGAGGGTGCCGAGGTTGTAGAACGGTCCGAACGTGCTGTTCCAGGTGACGTGCGCCGCGAGCACGGTGCTTCCGGCGCGTCCCGGCGTGGAGCCGAGTTCGTACCAGCCGACTTCGGTCTCACCTGGGACCTCGAGCTCACCACTCTCTTCGAGCCCAACCGGAATCACGGGCCCCCAGAGCTCGATGTCCCCGATGGTGACCCCGAGTGGCACGGCCGGCGGAGGCAGGGTCGTGGTGCTTGTGTTGGTCGTTGTCGCCGTTGCCGCCGCGTCTGGCCGCTCGCTCGTCGCAGGAGCGTCTGTCTCTTCGATTGGCGGCACCGTCACCACCGGAGCTGTCGAGCGAGGCGGAATCGTTTCCGGCGCCGACGCCGCGGTCAACGTCGTGACTTCGAGTACGGCGTCGTCGGCGGCGCCGGAACTCGGCCACAGCGCGAACGCCGCGACCGCCGCTGCACCGAAGCACATCACGACGGCGAAAACGAGCAACGCCCGACTCGCGCTGCTGGGCTGCGCGGGTCGGGCGTCGGTGCTCATTTCAGTAGGTGCTCAGTGACGAGCTCGGCGCAGCGTCATCGCTCCACCAGCCAACGCCAACATGCCGGCAGCGAGGCCGAGCAGCAGCACGTTCGACGACCCGGACACCGGCTCGCCGGTGTTGACCGCAGTCGGTGCCGGCGTACCGTCGCCTTCGCCAGCGCTCTCGTCGGTCTCCGTTTCCGCAGCAGCGTCTTCGCCTCCACCGATCGTGATGAGTGCAACGCCCGTCTCGACAACGGCCGCGTCCGTGACGTACACGGCAAGGCCCTCGGCGGGCACGTCGTAGGTAGCGGTGACGATGCCGGCTCCGTCGGCATCGATCGTGACGGGGCTGAGTTGCGCTTGGTCGCACGTGGTGTTGTCGAACACCGCGACGTCGCCACCTGCGGGGAAACCGCAGGGCAGCACGAACACGGCGAGCTCAGGCGTGAACCCGCTCAGCGTGACGGTGACCTCTTGCTCGCCGGCCGCGTCGACGCTGGTCGGGTCGACTTCGATCCCCGGTTCGGCCTGAGCAATGCCGCTGGGAACGACGACCGCTATTGCGGCCACCGCCAACGTGATGAGCTTCCTACGCATGATTTCCCCTTAACTATTTGTAAATCTGAATCGGATTCAGATTAGGAGTTTCCATTGCCTATGGCAAGTGATTCGAACGGCCAGGTCATGCACAACCAGGCACAACGCTAGGTGTTCGTCCACTCGCGAGCCTGACCTGGCATTCCACTCAAGCCCAACGCCGCGCCCTGGTCTGACTCGCCATGATTTGATTGCGGTTCTCCAGATCGATGCCCGCACGCAAGCTCGGAATCTCCAAGTTCGACCACATGGCCTCCTTGGTCATCCAGACACCGAACGGACTGTTGGCCGCGATCTCCGCGGCGACGCCGAGCACAGTGTCGGTCAACGCGTCGTCGGGCACCACCCGACTGATCAGTCCGATCCGATCGGCTTCAGCAGCGTCGAACACTCGACCTGTCAACAACAACTCCCACGCTCGACTCGCGCCGATCAGGCGCGGCAGCATCCAACTGACACCGATGTCGCAGCCCGACAATCCGAGGCGTACGAATGCCGTGCCGAACTTGGCGCTCTCGCCGGCGTAGCGGATGTCGCTGGCACACGCGAACGCAAAACCGCCGCCGGCCGCCGCACCGTTGATTGCCGAGATGATCGGCTGACGCACGTCGCGCATCCGGTGCACGACGTCGGCAATCAACTGTTGTGTGTGCATCCCCTGCTGCACGCGGCCCAGCTTCTCGGTGCCTTCGACC
>CALICC010000349.1 GCA_938049325.1 uncultured Ilumatobacter sp.
TGGCTGCGATCGGTCCACGTCGCGAACGCGCAATAGTCGCACTTCGAGGCGCAGAACGGCACATGCACATACACCCCGAACGGCACCGAACTCACCGCCGCAACGTACCAACCACGACGAACTTCTCAGCCCACGTCAGCCCGCTGAGCGGGGATCAGATCGTTCGAGGCCAAGGCGCGGAGTGAGGAAGGTGCCGAACCGGAGCCACACGCAGACCTCGCCACGAACAACCAACGTCAGCTCGCTGAGCGGGGATCAGATGTGGGGAGGGCAAGGAAACATGAACCCGAACGGCCAAGAGTCAGCTCGCTGAGCGGCGATCAGATCGTTCGAGGCCAAGGCGCGGAGTGAGGAAGGTGCCCCTCGGCACCGACGAGCCTGCGCAACGCTGGGATCGGGCGATCTGGCCCCGGTCAGCGGAAGAGGAGGTCGAGGGCGGCAAGCCGATCGCCGATTTGGTCGACGGGAACGTCGAGCATCGCAGCGATGGCACGCGTGTCGTCGCCACGCACCGTGATGACCCGGCCGTTGAAGTCCTGGCGCTGCACCTGGATGAGTCGCAGGTAGCGGGCAAGCATCTCGAACGGTGAACCACTCAGCTGGAGCAGCTTCGACACATCGATTGCGAGCTTCTTGTTGATCGGCGATTCGAGCGCTGCCGCTTCCATCCCGGTGACTTCACGCGGGAGCAACTGCTCGATCGGGACGTTGTAGAACTGTGCGAGCCGGTCGAGACGCGGCACGGAGAGTGCTCGCTCACCACGCTCGTAGGCGCCGAGCACGGACGCTTTGAACTCTTGGGTCGACTGCGCTTCGACCTCTTGGAGCGACAAACGCTTCTGCTTACGAATCGCGCGCAGACGCTCGCCGACCTGCTGACTGTACGCCGACGGCGCATCATCTTCGAAAGAAACCATGGAACTCCTCCGCCTGAAGTGAGTGGGCTATCAGAGAGCAGAGACCATCTCTACTTGCGCCCGTGAATCGGTGACACTACTTGCGACAACACGAAAACGCACGCATTCAGTGACCGGCAACCATTCTGAGTGTCGTCGCGGCAACCGCTGCGGTCTCGATGCGGAGGATGTTTTCGCCGAGCCGCACGGTTGATGCCGCGACCTCGATTTCGCTCGGCGCCCAGCCACCTTCGGGTCCGACGGCGATGAACCGCTCGGTTCCGATGATGGCAGAACCGCCTGGCTCGGCGATTGTTGCGCCCTCCAGTACTTCGAACGCTTCAAGTGGCCCATTGACCACAGTCTGCCACACTCGCCGGCTCTGTCGCAGCGCTTCGTCGGCCACCCGCTGTAGTCGAACCAGGTGCCTTGCCGCGCGCTCCGGTTTCCAACGCACCGTCGAGCGCTCGGTATGCAAGAAGGTGACCTCACTCGCGCCGAGCTCGGTGACCTTCTGGACGAGCCACTCGGAGCGATCACCCTGCGGAATCGCTGCGGCCAGCGTGAACGGCGTCGGCCGCTCTTCGAAATCGACCGGCGACGAGGCTTCGAGCCGAAACGCTCCGCCGACGCGAGCGACGGTCATGCGCCAATGCCCCGCACCATCCGTCACTGACACGGGCTCACCGTCGCGGAGACGCAACACACGGCGCAGATGATGCTCGACGTCGTCGGGCAGCGATACCTCGTCGGCGTGGAGCGATGCGTCCGCGTCGAGCAGCACGTGCGTCGAGGCGGTTCGGCGCTCGGCTGGCACTGCTTCCGTCATGGTCGCTCAGGTGAACGCTGACTTGATCCGCGAGAACAGGCCTTCCTTGCCATTGCCGACCTCTTCACCGCGACCCTCTGCAAACTTCGTGAGCAGATCGATCTCCGCATCGGACAGCCCGGTGGGAACGTCGACACGCACGCGGGCAATCAAGTCGCCGCGCCCACGTCCCTGCAGGTGCGGGACTCCCCTGCCGCGCAACACGAACTCACGTCCCGGCTGGGTGCCGTGAGGGATGACCAGGTCTTCTGTGCCGTCGAGCGTTTCGAGCTTGATCGATGTTCCCAAGGAAGCTTGCGCAATCGACACGGCGACCTCGGTGACCAGATCGTCACCGTCGCGGGTGTAGGAGCCGTCTGGCGCCACACGCAGGTGGACGTACAGGTCGCCGTTCCCGCCCTTGCGCGGACCCGCCGCGCCGCGCCCGCTCAGACGAAGCGTGGATCCGGTGTCGACGCCGGCCGGAACATCGACCTGGTACGACGTGTCTTCGGTGACTCGACCTTCACCCCGGCACGTGTTGCAGGGCGAAGCCACCACTTCGCCGAGTCCGCCGCACCGTGTGCACGGACTCGCGGTCACCATCTGGCCGAGCAGGCTCTGGCGGACGCGCTGCACCTGACCCACACCGTTGCACTCGCTACACGTGACCGGCTCGGTGTTTTCGGCGGCGCCTGATCCATCGCACGTGTCGCAGCGCATCGGGAGCTTCAGCTCGACGGTGATCTGGTCACCGAACACGGCCTGAACGAACTCGATGTCGGCAATGACTTCGACGTCTTGCCCACGCGGCGGCCCGGACGGGCCTCGCTGACGACCACCGAACGGGCTCCCACCGCCCCCGAAGAATGTCTCGAAGATGTCGCCGAGTCCGCCGCCGAACAGATCCTCAGCGGATTGCCCGCCGCCGCCCGCGCCGCCAACACCGGCTTCACCGAACTGGTCGTAGCGAGCCCGCTGACTGTCGTCGGACAGCACCTGATAGGCCCGCGAGATCTCTTTGAACCGCTCGGCAGCCGCGTCGTCGCCCGGGTTCGCGTCAGGATGGTTCTCGCGCGCACGTTGGCGGTATGCCTTCTTGATCTCGTCGGCCGAAGCCGAGCGGGACACGCCGAGAAGTTCGTAGAAGTCAGCCATGGCGTGTCACATGATGCCGGAAATCGGCCGAGTTTCAGCCTTCTTCGATGCGGTGACCCAACTGTTGGCTCACGACGTCGACCGTCGCAAGCGCCTGCGGGTAGTTCATCCGCGTCGGGCCGAGCACACCGACCGAGCCCAGATGCTCCCCTTCGACGACCACCGGGGCCACGACGACCGAGCATGCAGACAACGGCTCGACGCCGTGTTCGACGCCGATCGCCACAGACATTCCGCGGTTGACGATGTCGGAGACGAGCGAGACGACAACGAACTGCTGCTCGAGGGTGTGCAGGACCGACCGAACCACATCGACCGCGTCGAACGCTCTGGCGACCTCGGATGCACCGCCGGTGTAGACGTTCTCGGCGGTTGCCACCGAGCGCATCTGCACCAACGTGGCGGCGGCGAGTCGATCGACATCGGCGTCGCCGGATGGCTCGAGGTTCTCGACGTCGGCGAGCACACGCCCATCCAACTCGGCGGAGAGGTGGGCACTCGCAACAGCGAGTCGCTCGTCGGTGTCGCCCGGCAGCAGGTCGAGCGCGACATCCTCCACAGACCCGTTCGCGAACACGATCACGATCGTTGCCGCCGACTCCGACAGCCCCACGAGTTGCACTCGCCGCACCGCCACCGCTTCGGTTCTCGGGCCGACAACCACAGCGGCGTTGTGCGTGAGTTCAGCGAGCAGATTCGATGTCTGGTGAAGCATCTCTTCGAGTCGTCCGTGCGCTGCCGAGAAGAACTCACCGACCTGACGTTCACTCGTTTGATCGAGGACACCGGGTCGGGCCAAGTTGTCGACGAAGTACCGGTAGCCACGGTCGGTCGGGATGCGCCCTGCCGAGGTGTGCGGTTGCACGAGATAGCCGTCGTTCTCCAGCAACGCGAGTTCGCTACGAACCGTTGCCGACGAGACATTGATCGACGGCACACTCGCGATGCTGGCGGATCCAACGGGTTGCGCGGTGGCGATGTACTCCTGAACCACAGCAGCAAGAATCGCCGTCTTTCGATCGTCGAGCATCGTGTCCACAGGTTACTCGCGACCGTCCATCTGAGACCTGCCGGCTACGACGCGGTCGCAGCCTTGAGGCGTCGCAACGCTTCGTCACGCTCGGCTTTGTGTTCGAGCATCGGTGCGGCGAGGTCGGGCACCCAACGATCGACGTACTCCCCGGTCGGGTCGTACCGCTCTTGCTGCAGCGTCGGGTTGAAGACGCGGAAGTAGGGCGCAGCGTCAGTTCCCGTACCAGCGGCCCATTGCCACCCGTGGTTGTTCGAAGCGATATCGCCGTCGATGAGGTGCTGCATGAACCACCGCGCACCCCACTGCCACGGCACGTGGAGATCCTTCACGAGGAAGCTCGCGACGATCATCCGGACTCGGTTGTGCATCCAGCCGGTCGCCAGCAGCTGGCGCATCCCGGCGTCGACGATGCCGAAGCCGGTCCGACCTTGGCACCAGACGTCGAACTTGGCGCGCGCAGCTGCGTCGGTGTCGAGCTGCATCGCGTCGAGCTTCGAGTTGAGATTCTCCCACGCCGTCTCCGGCCTCCTGAACAAGACATCGGCGTAGAAGTCACGCCACGCCAACTCGCTCGAGAACACGGTGTGCCCCCGGCTTCCCGCTCCGGAAGCATCGAGCTCCGCGAGCAGCGTGCGGGGATGGATCGTGCCCCACTTGAGATCGGGCGAGAGATGGCTGGTGCCGCTGACCGACGGTCGGTCGCGAAGGTCGTCGTACGCCTCGATGCGCGACCTCCCCGAGCCGTCTGCGGCGCTGTTCGTCGCCACGAACGCGTCCCACCGCTCCGCGGCCGCGCGCTCTCCGGCGACCGGCAAGTCACAGTCGGCAACCACGAGCTCGGGCAGCCCGTCGTGATCGACCTCGACGGCGCCCGTTCCGAGCCATCGCGTGTCGTCGGCGGGCGCCGGGTACGGGTCGGCCCACCCGGTCGTGCGCCACACCTTCGAGAACGGCGTGAAGACCGAGTACGACTCACCGTCGCCCTTTCGCACCACGCTCGGGTCGACCGCGTACGGGGACCCGACGCCGCGAAACTTGCGTCCACTCCCGCGTAACGCGTCGGCGACTGCTGCGTCTCGCTCTCGTCCGTACGGCGAGAAGTCTTTGCTGACCACGACCGAACCGGCGTCGAGTTCCTCAGCCAGCGCTGGGATTGCATGCGTGGGGTCACCTCGGCGGATCACGAGACCGGTACCGGACACCTCACGAATCGATGCATCGAGAGCCACGAGCGCATCGTGCAAGTACGCCAAGCGCGGAGCGCCGGCCCGATCGAACCCAGGGTCCAGCACGAAGACCGGCACCACTTCGGCTCCATCGGCAGCTGCGGCGAGCAGCGCCGGATTGTCGCCGAGACGCAGATCTCGCCGAAACCACATGATCGTCCGCGCCGTCATGGTTCGTGTGTACCTCGCCATACGGGCATCGACCACATCGTGCGATCAAGTCTGGCCCGTACCGTGCCGATACCGAAAGATGCGCCAGCGGCCGGCCCTCTCTGTCACCCTGCTGGCATTGACCGTGACGGCATGCGGTGTTGCCCCGCCGCCCGTGGCGGAGCGATCCGATGTGATCGACCGGACCGACGAGCGCCTCCTCGAAGCAACGACGACGACGGTCACGATTCCACCGCTGTCGCTGCCCGAACGTCC
>CALICC010000350.1 GCA_938049325.1 uncultured Ilumatobacter sp.
GCCAACACGTAGGTCGTGGAAACGCCGTTGCCGTAGACGCTGATCGCGTCAATCGTGGAGGACGGGAGCTGCTCGGTCACGTCGCTCAGAATCCGGTCGTCGACGAAGTCCACCTGGGCGCTCGTGAACGTCTGACCGGCCGCACCCTCCTGCTTCGGACCCGGCGGCAGCAGTTCGTCGTCGAGAAACGTGTACGGAATCGCCGCCGTCCCGTCGTCAACCGCCACGAACACGTTCGTCACCGTCGGATTCGCCGTGACCTCGAAGAATTCCTGTGGGCCGCCCAGCTCGGTTTCGACTGCGGTGATTGCCTCGCGGACGTCACCAACGAAATCCGGTGGTTCGACGGACGCCGACGCATCGGCGACATCGGGCGAAGACGTGCCGTCTGGGGCATCATCGCCGCTGCTGCATGAAGCGAGCAGGAACGCAGCGATGATCGCTGCGACTGTAGACCGACGAGCCGTCACCGGCCCAGGATCGAGCCGAAGTCGAGGCCCTTCATGACTTTGCCGAGGGCTCCCGTCGGCACGCTGCCTGCGGGGGACATCTTGTCGACCAGACCCGGAATCATCCCCGCGAGCCCGGACTTGGCCTCGTCGCGCGACACGCCAGCCTGTTGTGCGATGCGTTCGACCTCGTCGGCGCCGAGTGCCTGCTCGACTTCGTCGGGATCGAGCGGCTCGTTGTCGCCAGAACCGACCCAGCTGTTCGCCTTCGACCCGAGACCGGCATTCGTGAACTTGCCGAGCAAACCGCCCAGTCCCCCAATACCGCCCTTGGCGAGCAACATCGGGAGCAGCGCATCCATGATCGGATTCCCCGATTTCGGCGCCTTGCGCCCCAAGAAGCCGCCGAGCATGTCCATCAATCCCATGCGCGGGAGGCTATCCCGGCTTCGTCAGCGAATCGTCAAGTCGGGCGGACCGGAAAACCCGGCGCCACACCACTGCCACCACGATCATCACGACGAGGGCGATCGCGCCCCACGCACCGTCCCCGTCAGGTCTCCATGACGACGGGGACGATCATGGGCCGACGCTTGGTGCGCTCGCTCACGAACTTCCCGGCAGCGCGACGAGCCTCACGCTCGAGCTGCTCGACGTCGCGGACGCCGTCGGCCAACGCCCGCTCCAACGCGTCGGCGACCGTGTCGCACGCCTCGTCGAGGAGGTCCTCCGCTTCGGGGGCATACACCCAACCGCGGGTGATGATCTCAGGACCGACCAGCACCTTGCCGGTTTGGATGTCGACAGTCGACACGACGACCACGACACCCTCTTCGGCGAGCTTGCGCCGATCGCGCAACACGCCGTTACCGACATCGCCAACGATGCCGTCGACGTACAGATAGCCCGACGGCACACGCCCCACCGGTTGAAGTCCGTCGGAGGTGAGTTCGAGCACGTCGCCGTCCTCGCACTGGATGATCTTGTTGGCCGGAACACCCATCAGTTCGCCGAGCTTGGCGTTGGCGACCATGTGGCGGTACTCACCGTGGATCGGCACGAACCACTCGGGGTTGACGATCGACAGGTAGGTCTTGATGTCGTCGGCCTTGGCATGGCCGGTTGCGTGCACGTCCATCACGCCCGAGTGCACCACGCGGGCGCCGAGGCGAAGGAGTCCGTCGATCACGTTGTTGACGCTTCCCTCGTTGCCGGGAATCGCGTGGCTCGACAACACGACGGTGTCATTCTCGGTGAGCTTGAGCCAACGGTTCTCGCCACGCGCCATCAGGCCCAGTGCTGACATCGGTTCGCCCTGCGACCCGGTCGAGATGATGCAGATTTCACCGGGGTCGTACTTGTCGACTTCCTCGATGTCGATCAGCGACGACTCGGGAATCTTGAACACCCCCAGGTCGATGCCGAGGCGAATGTTCTTCTTCATGCTCATGCCGAGCGTGGCGACCTCGCGACCTTCGCCCACCGCAGCATCGGCGATCTGCTGGATGCGATGCAGGTGGCTGGCGAAACTCGCCGTGATGATGCGACGTCCGCGCTGCTGGCCGAACAGGCTGCGCAGCACGCCGCCGACGTTGGTTTCGCTCGACGCGTAGCCCGGCTCCTCCGCGTTGGTGGAGTCCGACATCAACAAGCGAACGCCGTCGTTCTTGGCGAGCTGGCCGATCCGGGCGAGGTCGGCACGACGCTCGTCGACCGGGGTCAGATCGATCTTGAAGTCGCCCGAGTGCAACACGATCCCCTGTGCGGTGTGCACGGCAATCGCGTGCGCGTGCGGAACCGAGTGGGTGACCGGAATGAACTCAACGAGCAGCGAGCCGATGTCGATCTGGTCGCCGTCGTTGACGGGGCGCATGTCGATCTTGGGCATCAGGCCCGCTTCGTCGATCCGGCTCTTGGCGAGGCCGAGCGCGAGCGCTGAGCCGTAGACGGGGAGCTTGTCGTTGCGCAGATCGCCGATCCCGTCGCCGTCGCGCATCAAGTACTGGATCGCCCCGATGTGATCTTCGTGACCGTGGGTGAGCACGATCGCGTCGAGACGCGACGCGTTCTCCTTGAGGTACGAGAAATCCGGGAGGATGAGGTCGATGCCGTGATGGTTCGCATCGGGAAACATCAATCCGCAGTCGATGAGCATCATCGTGCGATTGGGGTCGTCAGCGGCGCCCTGCTCGATGACCATGCAGTTGCGACCGATCTCACCGAGCCCGCCGAGGAACACCACGCGTACCGGCGTCGCCGGGTCGAGTTTCGCGGTCACGGGTTGTGAGTCAGCCACGAGAGGCCACCAATCTGTCATAGACGTTGCGAGCGGACTGTTCGGTCCCCTCGGGCGCAGGACCCATGGGAAGCCGGCAGTCGCCGACCGCGTGTCCGAGCACGTTCATCATCACCTTCGGCTGCACCGGGTTCGGTGCATCGTCATTGCCTTCGAATTCGTAGCTCTCGATGAGCCGACGATTGATCCGCTGCGTCTCGGCGATGTCACCACGGCTCCACGCATTGAACATCTCGACGTGGTCCGGAGCACTCCAATGCGTCGCCACGCCGACCACGCCGACCGCGCCGACCGACATCAACGGGAGATTCATTGGCGAGTCACCCGAATAGACCTCGAAGTCGTCAGGACTCTGGGCGATCACCTTGGCGGTTTCGCTCGGGTCACCCGCAGCATCTTTGAGGCCGATGATGTTCGCCACGTCGTTCGCGAGACGCACCATCGTCGCAGTCGTCATCTTGCGTCCCGTCCGCTTCGGGATGTCGTAGAGCAGGACGGGGAGATCGGTGCTCGACGCAATCGCTCGCATGTGCATCTCGATCCCGTGCTGCGATGGCCGGTTGTAGTACGGGCCGACAGCAAGAATCCCGGCAACGCCCAGCTTGCTCGCCTCGACCGTGAGCCCGATGTCCTGACGGGTGTTCGTCCCCGTCGTGCCGGCCAGGACGGGCACCGTCACGGCAGCGGCGATCGCCTCGAACAACGTCAGCTTCTCATCGATGGTCAACGTCGCCGACTCACCGGTGGTGCCAGCAATGACGAGGCCTTCGTTGCCTTCGGTGACCAACCACTTGGCCAACGCAACCGCCGCGTCGACGTTCAGCTCGCCCTCTGTGTCGAAAGGCGTGACCATTGCGGTGGCCACTCGCCCGAAGCGGGCCATCAGATCACCGGACTCGTGTTCAGAAGATTCACGACCACGAAGCTATTGCACCAGAGAGGCGTTCATGCGCCCCGTTCGAACAACCGCACCAGCAGCACAGCACCGAAACGGCGCGATCAGAAGCTTCCTTCTGCCTCGCGGCTGATGCCCTGCGTCAGGATGAGGTCTTCGTGGAGTTCCATCCACACATCGTGATAGCTGTTGCACATCACGCCGGTGAACATGTTGGTCTCGCCCGCTTGGAGTCGTGCGAGCACGGCATCGAGGCGGCCGGCGTACGGCGCGAATCGATCGATGCGATCGCCCATGTCGGCAACCAGAGGCCGCGCTTGGTCGTGCATCGCGCCAAGTCGCATGATCACATCCGCGTCGTAGGCGCTGTCAGAGTGATCGTTTGGTTCCTCACCGCGTAGCTGCCAGGCACCACACAGCTCTTTGAACGCGACGTTCACCTCGACGAATGCCGGATAGGTGGCGCCGAGTGCCTCACTCAGGTCGAGGTCACCGACATCGGCGGCGAGCGCAGCGACGTGCGCAGCGCGACCCTCAGGCGTCAATTGCCAGAGTGATCGCTTCTCGCGGAACATCGCGTGCTCCGCCGCCGCAAGGTCAGCCAGATGCGACTCGACGGCGCTCGTCTCGAGCTGTGCGATCTCGCACACTGTGTCGACGCTTGCGAACCCTTTGATCCTGAGCGCGTGGAAAGAACGGAACTGCGGTGTCGATGGATGGCCCATGAACAGCCAGTGTGACCGACGGAATGAGCTTGCCACCAACCAGACCCGATTCGACTGGAAAGGCACGCTCAGCTGTGGTCTGGCCCACAGCGCGACGAGCGCGCTGCGTCCGCCACACGAGATAGAGGGCGGCACCGAAGATGATCGGGACCACGTAGGTCAGGAAGCGATAGACCAGCACCGCAGCAAGCGCAGACTGCGCTTCGACACCAGCAGCCACCAGGGCGCCGGTCATGCCGGCTTCGACCACACCGACGCCACCGGGTGTCGGTGCAAAGGTCCCGAGCAAGTGCGTGATGAAGAACAGGCGGAAGAACTCGGTGACCCCGAGGTCGTCGCCGACGCCAATCGAGCGAAGCGCGACGAGCAGGATGACCGATCCGCATGCCTGCGCAGCCATCGAGCGTCCGAGTAGCGACCATGGACGCCGAGCGATCGCCGCGAGCTCACGGCGCACGTCGGCAACCGCCGTGCTCGGATCATGCTGTTCGAGTGCGGTGATCCGGCGAGCAAGGCGAGCCCATACCGCACTGATCCGGCGGGCGGCCCAACCTTCGAGCCGATCCGACGACAGCACGACGGTCCAGAACACGGCCGAGAGGGTGACGACGAGGCCGATGCCGCAGAGAATGACCACGTCGGTGAGATCCGCTGACCGTTGGGTCAGATCGGCAGACAGTGCGGCGAATGGGAGCACCCAGGACACGAGGGTGGTGGCGATGCCGTAGGCGATCAGCATCGTCGCAAAGCGAGCAGGTGCGACGTTGCTCTCACGCACGATCGACCATCGAATCGCCGTACCGAGTGCGCCGCCGAGCGGTACACCCTTGCTCACCGCAGTACCGACGTCGTGCACGGTGACCGCCGAGCCGATCGACATCTGGTCACCGATCAACCGTCGGACGATGTCGGCGCGCGAC
>CALICC010000351.1 GCA_938049325.1 uncultured Ilumatobacter sp.
TTGCCCGTGACCAGCCCCGGCCAGGCGGCCTTCAAGACATGGTCGTTGACCAGCAGCACCAGGATCGATGCGATGAACATCGGCGCGGTGAGCATCCACGTCCAACGCCGACGGCGCACATCGCTCTCTCGTGGACCACCCATATCGCCGAACCTAGATCGATCACCGCTCAGAGCAGGTTCACGGTTGATGGAGA
The DNA here is from genome assembly GCA_938049325.1 of uncultured Ilumatobacter sp. Taxonomy (GTDB): domain Bacteria; phylum Actinomycetota; class Acidimicrobiia; order Acidimicrobiales; family Ilumatobacteraceae; genus Ilumatobacter_A. The sequence goes on from CALICC010000351.1 coordinate 197, forward strand.
GAACTCCCCTGCGACCAGCGGCCCCACTACTCTCCGGTGCATGGCAGACCTCTTTCTGGGCGGGGCGATCGATCCCGCAACTCATGAGCGCACGACCGACGACGCATCGAGTCACATCTCGGTTGCGACCGACAAGCTGACCACGCACGGCGTCATCGTCGGCATGACAGGCTCCGGCAAGACCGGCCTGGGCGTCATCGTCATCGAAGAAGCGTTGCGCTCGGGCCTCCCGGTGATCGCCATCGACCCGAAGGGCGACCTCACGAACCTCTGCCTTACGTTCCCCGATCTCGCGCCAACCGACTTCCGCCCGTGGGTCGATGAGGCGCAGGCCAAGAACGCCGGCAAGACACCTGACGAATTCGCTGCGGATCAGTCGGCACTCTGGACCAAGGGCCTGGGCGGCTGGGGGCTCTCCGGTGCCGACATCGGCGGTCTCCGCTCGAAAACCGACTTCACGATCTACACACCCGGCTCGAACTCTGGTATCCCGATGAACATCGTCGGCTCACTGCAGGTGCCGGTCGACATGAGCGATGCCGAAGTCGTGAGCGACGAGATCGAAGGCTACGTCACGGGCCTGCTCGGCTTGGTCGGCGTCAGCGCCGATCCCCTGTCGAGCCGTGAACACATCCTGATCTCCAACCTGATCAACCATTCGTGGACGGAAGGAAAGGCACTCGACCTGATGACGTTGGTCGGCATGATCGCAACACCTCCGATCCGCAAACTCGGCGTCTTCGAGCTCGACCAGTTCTTCCCCGAGGCCGACCGCATGAAGCTCGCGATGCAGCTCAACGGTCTGCTCGCGTCGCCGGCATTCGCTGCCTGGGCGGCCGGACCCCCGCTCGACATCGACTCGATGATGTTCGACGCCAACGGCAACCCCCGCTGCGCGATCATCACGACCGCACATCTCTCCGACGAAGAGCGCCAGTTCGTCACGTCGCTGATCCTGTCGAAACTCGTCACCTGGATGCGCCGCCAATCGGGTACGACCGACCTGCGCGCGATGCTCTACATGGACGAGGTCGCCGGTTACCTGCCGCCCACCGCCAACCCGCCGACGAAGAAGCCGATCATGCTGCTCATGAAGCAGGCCCGAGCGTTCGGCGTGGGCGTCGTGTTGTCGACGCAGAACCCGGTCGACATCGACTACAAGGCGATCTCGAACGCCGGAACCTGGATGATCGGTCGACTCCAAACCGACCGCGACAAGGCACGTCTACTCGATGGCATGTCGTCGGCGTCGGGCGGCGTCGACACCGCAGCGATCGGCGACACGATCTCCGGGCTCGGCAAGCGTGAGTTCATGCTCCGACGAGCAGGCAAAGATCAGCCCGAGGTGTTTACGACGCGTTGGGCGATGTCGTACCTGCGAGGCCCGATGACTCGTGACCAGATCGAACAGTTGATGGACAGCGAGCGCGTTGAGGCCGAAACCGCAGCAGCCCCTGCCGCGAGCAGCGGTCTCGCTGGCCAGCCCACTCCGGTACCCGGCACTGCCGCACCCGAACCGACCCTCGCCGAAGACGAGTCCGCGGTCATGCCCGACGTCGCTGACGGCACGGCAGTTCGTTGGGCCGACATCGCCTCGCCGTGGCTTGCCGACATCGGTGGCGACTCACGCGGCACGAAGCTCGCTGCCGCGGCTGTCGCGCGCGTCAACCTCCGCTACGACGAGACCAAGGCCGACCTCGTGCACGACGACGAATTCGAGTGCGTGCTGTACCCACTCGGCGAGCAGATCGACGCATCGGAGATGGCCAAGATCGACTACGACGACCGCGACCTCCGCACGGAGGCCCCCGACGGCGCGATCTACCAGCTGACCGATGCCATACTGAAGAACAAGACCTACTGGTCGAGCGTCGAGAAGGCCATCAAGGACCAGCTCGTGCGCACGTCCACGGTCGACATCTCGATGAACAAGACGCTCAAGCTCTACGGCCGTCCGGGTGAGACGCCCGAAGAGTTCCAGACCCGCTGCATGAAGATCGCCGACGACAACGCCGATGCCGAAATGGCCAAGCTGCGCGACAAGTACGAAACGAAGGCCAAGCGACTCCGTGACCAGATCGCCGCTGCGGAGGACAAGATCGAGTTGCTCGAGGAACAGTCCAAGAGCAAGCGCAACTCGGAGTTGTTGTCGACCGCGGGCTCGGTGCTCGGCGGCCTGCTCGGTGGCAAGAAGTCGCTTGGCGGCCTGTTCGGCAAGGCCGGCTCGGCCGCACGGCGACGAGGCACCACCAAGGCCGCAGCCGAACGCGTCGATGCTGCAGAGAACAAGCTCGAACGACTCACGATCGACCTCGAGGACCTCGAGGTCGAGTTGAGCGAAGAAGTCGGTGAGATCGAGGATCGCTGGATCGAAGCCGCCAACGAAACCAGCGAGCTCAGCGTCGGGCTGGAAGCCACCGACGTGAAGGTCGCTCAGATCTCGCTGACCTGGATTCCAGTCAGCTGAGGTCGGCGGACGGCCCGGTGGGGGCGCGCACCATCCACGTCGGGTCCGACGTGGAGAAGTTGCCGAGGTCGAACAGCGGGCGATCGAAGAGGTAGTCCTCAGCCTGCTCGTACGGCATGGGCCGGGCGAGGAGGAATCCTTGACCGTGGTTCAACCCGGTATCGCGGGCATACGCCAATTGTTCCATGGTCTCGATGCCTTCGGCGACCACTTCGAGTTCGAGCGCTCGGCCGATGCTGACCACCGTGTCGACGATGGTCGAGTCGAATGCGCTCGTCGTCGCCGAGTCGATGAAGCTGCGGTCGATCTTGACGATGTCGAGCGGCAAGCGCTGGAGATAGGTCAGCGACGAGTAGCCGGTTCCGAAGTCATCGATCGCAACCTTGATGCCGCGTTGGCGAACTGCGGTGAGCACGTTGCTGGCGCGTTCGACATCGTCGAGAAGTTGCGATTCGGTGAGTTCGATTTCGAGCAGGTTCGGGTCGGCGCCCGACGCTGCCAGCGCGGCATCGATGTCTGCGATGAGGTTGCCCTCGATGAGGTGCCGTCCCGAGATGTTGACGGCGAGCCGGAAGCCGGCGCCACGACCACTGCCGCGCCACGCCGCGATCCGCGAACAGGCACTCTTGAGCATCCAGCGTTCGAGTTCGAAGATCAGCCCGGACCGTTCTGCGATCGGGATGAAATCTCCCGGAGGTACGAGGCCCACGCCGGGACGGTTCCAGCGAACCAACGCTTCGGCACCCGATGGGAGACCGGTCGCCAGGTCGGCAAGCGGCTGCAAGTACATGCACAGCTCGTCTTGCTGAAGCGCCTGGCGGAGCGCAAGCTCGAGTTCTGCTTGATGTTCGATGGACCGCTGGAGTTCTTTGTCGAACACTTCCACGCGGCGCCGACCACGCTGCTTGGCCTGGTAGACGGCAGCGTCGGCCCGTTCGATGGCCGAGAGCGAGTTGTCCCCCGGCTCGACGATCGCGATTCCAACGCTCGCCGACACGACGAAGAGTTGGTCGCCAATGGCGTACGGCTGCTCGACCTGCTCGATCATGCGCTCGCCGAAACCAACGAGCTGATCGGGGTCGGCGATGTCGCTGACAAGAACGATGAACTCGTCGCCACCGAGCCGGGCGACCAGGTCGATGTCTCGAATCGACGCGCTGAGCCGGTGCGCGATGTCGCGGAGCACGACGTCACCCACCGCGTGTCCGTGCGTGTCGTTCACGCTCTTGAAACCGTCGACGTCGAGGAACATCACACCCGTGGTCTGCGTGGCGGAGCCATCGATTGCGCCCTGACGGTTCGAGCGCATCACCTGGTCAAGATGCTCCAAGACTGCTTGCCGATTCGGGAGTCCAGTGAGGTTGTCGATGCGAGCTTCCTCGGCAAGGCGAGACTCGCTCATCTGCAGGCGCGTCGTCAGCTCGGTGATTCGTTCCATCGACGTGCGCATCGACGAACCAACGTGACCGGGAAGCTCTCGGAGCTCGGGACCCTGACCGACTTCGGAAACAGCCAGCGCCTCCATGTGGTCTTCGACGAGCGACAGCGTGCTCGCCATGTCGTTGACGGCACCTGTGACTTCGCGGATGTCACTCGGCCCTTCCATGACGATGAGATCCGCATGCAGCTCACCGGCCGAGATTCGTTCGGCCTGCGTTCGGAGCCGCTTGAGTGGGCGCACGACCGACCGCACGACAATGGCGGTGAAGATTGCAGAGAGGACCCCGACCAACCCGAGGATGAGCAGCATGATCTGGTTCCTCGACCGAGCGTCGGTCGCCAGCGAGTCGACTTCGCTCTGTATCTCGGTGGTTTGCTCGAGCGCAAACCGGGCAACCGAGTCGAGGTAGTCGACGTGGGCGATCAGCTCATCGGTCACCAACTCGGCTTGCGCGGCTGTGATGTCAACGCCGTCGACTCCACCGAAGTCGGGTACTCCGGCGGAGCGCTCGAGACTCATGTGTTGCTCTTCGAGCGGCGCGATGGCGGCCGGGATGAGGTCGAGTGCGGAATCCAATGCGTCGACGTGCCGGACGCCGTCCGCGACCAGTTGCGTGACATCGGCATCACCCACGTTGAACACGATGGTGGAGTAGCCGGCGGCCTCGTTGCGGGCCGTGGTGACGACATCGGTCACGAGACTCAGGTGCCTGACCGTCTGAGCGCCGGTCAGTGACTCGGACTCCACGACGCTCAGCGAGGCATGCGACGAATCGATGACCGCATCGAGGTGCGCGAACGATCGATCGAAGGACCGGGTCACGTCCCTGGGCGTGGCTTTTCCGTCCTCGGCCAAGCTTCGGATCGCGGCCATCTCGACGACGACCTCGTCGTGGCGGCTGACGAGGTCGGGAGTGTCGAGCGCCCCGCGCAGGTCGTCCATCGACTGCTGCAGCACCGTGTCGTTCTCTCCGACGATTGCATCGAAATTCTCCAACGCTCCAGCGACGATCTCGCCGAAGTTCGAGCCGGACGCCGCGGTTGCGGCCGCCAGGAGCGCCGTGCGCTCGATTTCCATCGGGAGGTAGACCGCCGAGGCGAACGCTTGGAGTTCGGATGCATCCGCGACCAACGCGGCGTTTGCAGCCGCGCTGTTGTTGCGGCCGACTTCGCGCACACTGAACACGACGACCGCGGCGAGTGGGATCACGAGGAGCGCCACCAAGTACATCGCGAGGGGAAGGCCGCCCAGACGTTTTTGCACAGCCATTCCCGCTTCCTTCGGCACCTTCGTGGACGAACTTGAGAAACTTTACGAGATCTTGTGTGCCGACGGTGGGACTCGAACCCACACTTTCGGCCACCTAAAGACCGTGCCTCTGCCAATTGGGCTACGTCGGCGAACGCCCAAAGGCTACGGGAAACATCGATGGCCCAAACTCACGTCAGCCGACAGCAGCCGTAGCCTGCGATCCGATGAAGCTCGGTCCGGTCGCTCGTCGGTTCATGGAGCTGGTCGGATGGGGTCTGGTGGCGGGCGCTGGGTTCGTGATGCTGTCACAAGCTCTCGGCTGGAATGGCACACGGCTCGTTGCGACCCTGCAATCGCTCACTCCGTGGAGCGTGCCACCGTTGGCGCTCGTTGCCGGCGTCGCGATGTGGCAGCAATGGAAGCACTTGGCGCTTGTTGCTGCGGTCGTTGGCCTCAGCGTGCTCGGGATGTCCATCCCCCTCGTGTTTCCTGGCACCCAGCCACCCCCGCTCGCCGATGCCGAAGGCCTACGAGTCGCGGCGGTGAACCTGCTGTTCAGCAATCCCGAGGTGGACGCGGTGGCCGACGCTCTTGAGGACCGCAACCTCGACGTGATCGTGTTCAGCGAATTCACCGAAGAGCACCACGACACGCTCACCGCGCATCGGCTCGCCGACGACTTCCCGTACCAGATCAACCGCAACGGCCTGTACGCGGGCGGCATGGCGATGTGGTCGCGTTTCCCTCTGGAGGAAAACCCGCGCCTCGCGAGCATCAATCGAACCATCGACGCCACGATCACCGGACCCGACGTCGATGTGCGACTGCTCGGCGTGCACCCACCGACCCCGATTTTCGACTTCGGCGGATGGATTCGCGACACGAAACAGATCGGCGACGCCGTTGACGACATCGACGAGCCCCTCGTCGTCATTGGCGACTTCAACGCCGCCTACTGGCACCCGCTCTTTCGCGACCTATTGAGCCACGATCTCACCGACGCACACATCGCCAACAACTCGGGGTGGTCGATGTCGTGGCCGATCGGTGACACGCTGCCGGCGTTCGTCCGTCTCGACCACGCGCTCACCGGCAACGGGTTGGTCTCGTCCGATGTTCGCGACTTCCGGGTCCCCGGTAGCGATCACTCGGGGTTCGACGTGATCGTCAAGCCGACGGCGGATGCTGCTGGCTGAGGAGCTCGAGCAACCCGCGAAACGCTCGACCGCGATGTGAGATCGCGTGCTTTGCGTGAGCGTCCATCTCGGCGAAGGTGAGGCCACCCGACTCGACCGGCTCGAAGATGGCGTCGTAGCCGAAGCCACCGCAACCCCGTTCGGCTTCGGTGATCGTCCCGCTGCAGACCCCTTCGAATACGACCTCGCGACCATCGGGCCACAGCGCCAACGCAACTGTCTTGAACGCTGCGCTGCGCGGCTGACCGTCCGGCATCTCGGCGAGCATCTTCGCCCGGTTGTCGGCGTACGAGCACCCCTCCCCCGCATAGCGGGCCGTGTAGACACCCGGCGCTCCTCCGAGCGCGTCGACTTCGAGGCCGGTGTCGTCGGCAACCGCGGGAAGACCAGTGGCGGCAACGATCGCTGCGGCCTTCAGACGAGCGTTGCCAGCGAGCGTGTCGGCATCCTCCACGACGTCGGGAATCTCCGGGGGCCGCGGCAGGAGGTCGACCACACCCGCGAGCAGGGCTTGGATCTCGGCGACCTTGTCGGGGTTGGCCGACGCGCAGACGAGCTGCGGCAGCGTCATGAGCGAGGCGTTGGCCCGGTCGCGAGCAGGGCAGCTTGCTGGGCGGCGATCGAGGTGAGGCCACCTTCGGCCAGAGCGAGCAGTTGGTCGAGTTCGCCGCGTGTGAACGCCATCCCCTCGGCGGTGCCTTGCACTTCGACGAAGCGTGCTTCACCGGTTGGCTGACCGTCGGTGTTCGGCTGCATCATCACGACGTTCATGTCGACTTCGGCCGCCGAGTCTTCGACGTACGGAAGGTCGAGGAGCGGCACGCCATCGACGATGCCGACGCTGATCGCAGTACAGAACGAATGCAACGGATTGCGCTCCATCTCGCCGCGGTCGACACGGCGCTGCAGCGCGTCGTGCAGCGCCATGAAGCCACCGCAGATGCTCGCGGTGCGAGTTCCGCCGTCGGCTTGCAGCACGTCACAGTCGACGATGACCTGGCGCTCGCCGAGCGCCTCCATGTCGCACGCTGCGCGCAGCGAGCGGCCGATGAGGCGCTGGATCTCGACCGTTCGTCCGCTCTGCTTTCCCTTGGCAGCTTCGCGATTGATGCGTTCTGGCGAGGCTCCTGGGAGCATCGAGTACTCGGCGGTGACCCAGCCCTTCCCCGAGCCACGCATCCAGCGCGGCACGTCATCGTCGACGCTGGCGGTGCACAACACACGGGTTTGCCCGAAGCTCACGAGCACCGAGCCATCGGCCATGTCGGTGAAGTCGCGTTCGAAGGTGATGGGTCGCAGTTCGTCGGCGCTCCGGCCGTCAGGTCTCGTCATGAGGCCCGAAGCTATCGGTCGGCTGCGCGCCAAGGTTCGGTGTGGTCGAGTTCGGGTCCAAGTAACCGCGACCCGAGCTCGCGAAACACCTCGATGTCGCCGCTCGATGCGAAGCGGTGGGCGCCCTGGCCGGCGCTCTGATCGCGAAGCAGCCCGAGCGCGTCGAGTTGCTCGCGAACCGCAAACGCAGTCTCGTCGGCCGAACTGACCAGCGTGACGTCGGGGCCGAGGACGTCGCTGATGGTCCGCGCCAAGAACGGGTAGTGCGTACATCCGAGGAGTAGGGCGTCAACGTTGGCGTTCACGACGGGAGCCAAGAGGCGTTCCGCGAGCACGGTCACTTCGTCGCCCGTGGTCTGACCGCGCTCGACGAATTCGACGAACCCGGGGCAGGCCGAACTCGTCAGCGAGACCGGAACTCCGGTTTCGGCAATCGCCCGCGGGTAGGCACCCGACGACACGGTCCCCACCGTGCCGATCACGCCGACTCGACCCGTTGTGGTGGCGCGCACGAGTGCGTTGGCACCGGGGGTGATGACGTCGATCACCGGGACGTCGAGCTCGGCGCGCAACGCGTCGAGACCCGCCGCGGTCGCGGTGTTGCAGGCGACGACGATCGCCTTGGCGTCGTAGTCGTCGACGAGGCTCCGTGCGAGCTCGCGCGCGAACCGTCGGACGTCGTCGAGTGGCTGGGAGCCGTACGGGTAGCGGCCGGTGTCTCCGATGTAGACGAGGTCTTCGGCGGGCAACAGGTCGATCGTGGCGCGGGCAACCGTGAGCCCACCGAAGCCTGAGTCGAACATCCCGATCGGCCGATCCATCGGCGCAGAGGGTAGTGCGACGTCAGTCCGAGAGAGGTCAGTCGGAGATACGTCAGCCGGAGATCGGCGAGGTGAACAGCGGAGTCTGAACCAGAGGCGACCACCGGAGCGTCAACGGCGCGTCGTCGGACTTGTCGATGAGGCCCACGACGTGGCCCGTGCTGTCGACTTCGACCTCAATCTCCGCGACCTTGACGTCGCGAACGACGAGTTCGTTGTTGCGACGCCACTGAGCAGCTGCAGCTGGCTCAGCACTCGCGAATGCGACGCCGTCGATCGAGAAAGTGAGTACGCGTGACAGTGCTCCTGCGCTGGGGCCAGGCGATTCGGCGACGAACCGCGTGTACTCCCACACCGACTCGTCGAAGACGTCGTGCATGGTCAAGGCAGGCGAGCTGAACGCTGCGGACCGCAACGATGTGGGCGTCACCACTGCATTCGGTGGCTGCTGCTGGAACCCGTCACCTTGGTCGGTCCATACTTCGTCGGCGTCGACTTCGACGACCGCTGAGATCGTTCCATCGGGAGCGAACAGCGACATCTTCGAGCGGCCCGAACCAGCATCGAATTCCATCTGCTGGCGGACGACATCGTTGGCTGGTTGCACCGTCGCCACGTAACCGTCCGCCCACGTCTCTTCGGCAACAACGAGATCAACAGGCCACGGCGCGAGCGGCTGTCCGACTGCGGGCGGCGCAGCTGCGAGCGCTGCTTCAGCCGCTGCGACGTCCTGGTCGGCCACGTACTTCTCGTAGCCGAACCAACCACCGACACCTGCGCCGACGACAACGAGGATGCGAAGCAACCTCAGCATCGGGTTCGGAGCGTTGAGCTGCTGGCTCATGACTGCGCCTCCTCGACGGGCGCGTCGGCGGCGGGAGTCGAAAGCGTGAGCTCCAGGCCGGCGACCGGGCTGGTGCCGGTTGGGGATGCTCCGGTCAACGTGTAGTTGCCAGCGACGTAGCCGAAGCCTGCTGGCACCGTCATCCGGCGAACAACCCCGGTGCGGTCGAGCCAGAGGTCGACTTCGAACGTAGTCACCGATGTGAACCCTCTCTCTGCTGCCGCCACGGGATGGGCTGCGACGAAGGCTGCGCCGTCGACGGAGAACGTCACGTGTCGCACCGGGAGCTGCGACAGATTGGGTTGTGGGGCGGACGGAGCTTCGGCGGCCGGGTTGGCGATGTTGTCGACGACGTCGCCGAGCATGTCAGGGCTGTTGCCGCTCACCGTGATGTTGCCGTCGCCGGCACTGGCCGTCTCGACTTCACCGATTTCGATCACGGGCTCTCCGAGGAGCGGCGATCCCGACAGCAATGCGGTCTCATCGCCGGTGACGGTCAGGAACTCGTGCATCTCGATAGGCAGCACGTCGGTGACCGTGTTGAGCGAGGCGCTTTCGATCGCGTTGACGGCGTCAGCGTAAGCATCCAGAAGGTCCGCAGAGGCCGGAATCCAGGGATTTTCCGGGACTGATTGGACCCAGAACCAACCGTCCGCGCGAGCGACCCGGGTTCCGTCGATCATCACAGCCAGGCCATCGCCGGACGCGAGGTCGACCGCCATGCTTGCGACGCTGGGGCCCTCGGCTGTGTACGACACGAATCGCGCATTGGGCGGCTGCACCGACTCGGCCGGGAGCTCTGCGAGGAACCCAGCCTCTCGCTCCTGATACCAGTCGTAAGCGAACCGGCCGCCGAACACGGCGACCGCGACGACGGCGGCGACCAGCAGGGTGCGCACGGTCGAACCGACTGCGGTCTGTAGCCGGCGCGTGTGGCCCCGCTTGCGCGCGACAGGAACTTCAGTTCCGGAGAACAGGCCGCTCTCGGCGAAGCCAGGCTGAGCCGCCGGTGCCGGCGACGGCGCTGCCGCAACGCCGGGAAGGCTCGGGGCGACAGCTGCTGCGGCTTCTTGGGCAGGAGCAGTCAGAACGGGGACGGTTGCGGTGACCGGCAAAGCCGAGTCGAGAGATTCGGGCAGGTCGAGAGCAGTCGGCGCTGGGGCAGCCTGGACCGGGGCGGCTTGGGCCACCTGGACCGGGGCGGCGACAGGTGCCGCCGGCGCAGGTACGACCGCGGCAGGTGCGACCGGGTCAGGTGCCACTGCGGCGGTCGGTGCCGGAACAGTCGCTGGGGTCGCGAGGGCGACGTCCGGAGCGACGGGAGTCGGCACCGCTGAAGCGGGCGGGGGAGCAACCGGGGCAATCGGTGCGGGAGCGATCGGAGCGGTCGGTGCGGGAGCGATCGGAGCGACCGGAGCAGGCACCGGAGCAACCGGAGCGGGCACCGCAGCAGGAGTGGCCGGAACAGGAGCGACGAGCCCATCGGGTGGGTCCACAATCGTCGCGGGCACCGTCGAGAAAACCGGGGCCGCGGGCGGAGAGGGCGCCGGTGCTGGGGGCGTCGGTGTCGAGGTC
>CALICC010000352.1 GCA_938049325.1 uncultured Ilumatobacter sp.
CACGATCAGCTGGTCACCACCACTTGCGCGGTGCGCCGGTCGCGGCAATGAGTGCCATGACCGAACCTGCTGTTGCGGCGGCCTTGTAGGCCGGCGCAGCAACACGCCATTTGATTCCTGCTTTCAGATCGCTCATATGAGCTCCGTTTCTGCTGTTCGTTGATGTGTCAGGCCAGCAAGGCCCGGCGTCCAAGGAGGATGCGTTTTCGGCATCGGGACAATCGGCAGGTCGCTTGACTCAAGAACCGCTGAAGAACCCGGCGCCGAAATTGACCAAATTTTGAAGGTTGAGCGAGACGCGCTGTCGGGAGCCACGAACCAGTGCCGTCATTGTCGCGTCGAGAGTTGATATGAAGGGTGGTCGTGAACGAGGGTCCGGAGCGCAACGAGGGTCCGGTACGCCCTGAGTTCGACGCGACCTTCGAGATGGACCGCGACGTGCTTCCGACCGGAGAACTGCCCGAGATCCCGCGTCTGACGGGTGAGATCAAGCCTCGAATCCGGCCGGTGCGCTTCGGTTTGCGCATGCTCGTGTTTGCCTTGGTGCTGTATTTCGCGATCGGTTTGCTTCCCGATCTCCTCAACGCCGCCGATGAGCTCCGGCGGCTCAACCCGCTGCTCATCGTGCTCGGGTTCGGCCTGCAACTGTTCGCGTTGTTCTTCTACTCGCTGCTGACGAGAGCTGCGCTCGGCGAGGCCGCCGAGCCGCTGTCCCCGATGCGCATGTTCAGAATCCAGCTCAGCACGCGGGCACTGACCAACGTGGTCCCGGGAGGCAACGCTGCGGGCTCGGCGCTCGGCTATCGACTCTTGACGCTCTCGGGCATCAAGGGTCCCGACGCTGGCTTCGCACTCGCAACCGCCGGCATCGGGTCGGCGGTCGTGTTGAACCTGGTGTTCTGGCTGGGCCTCGTCGTCTCGGTTCCCCGGCGCGGCGTCAACCCGTACTACGGAGGCGCCGCGCTGGTCGGGATCATCGTCATCGGCGTCGCAGGCTTCTTGGTGATCGGGATCATGGAGGGCCAGAAGCGGGCCGAGAGCATCGCTCGTTGGATTGCGAAGATGTTGCGTACCGACCCCGACCGGATGGCGGCAGCGATTCGCCAGATCGGCACGCGCCTCGAGGATCTGGTGAGTGATCGTGCGCTCCTCAAGCGGGTGGTGACCTTCGCACTCTGCAACTGGCTGATCGACGCAGCGTCGCTCTGGGTGTTCTTGCGCGCCTTCGGTGGCAGTCTCGACATCGACGCGCTCATTGTCTCGTTCGGGCTGGCGAACCTGCTTGCCGCGATCCCGATCACTCCCGGCGGTCTCGGCTATGTCGACGCCGCGTATCTGGCCACATTGGTTGGCTTCGGTCTCTCGAACAGCAACGCACGCTTGGGCATCGCGTCGTACCGACTCGCGCAGTTCTTCTTCCCGATCCTGATCGGAGGTCTGGCGTATGCGAGCTTGCGGATCGGTCCGTGGAAGATAGAGAAACGCGACCGACTTGCCCGTTTGCGAGAACTCGCGCGTTCCGGCCAGGAATCGGGCGAGTCGAAGATCGACTTCGCGCTTCGTTTCGGTCGCCGAGAACCGCGGCCGACGCCGGTCGACATCGATCCTGAACTCGCCGAAGCCGCCGCAGCGCCCGACTCGGACCCTGCTGCAGAACCCCCTGCCGATCGTCTCGACGATTCCGCCGACTGAGCTCGTCGTGGCCGTGGGATGGGCGGTCGCGAGTCGCGAGGTCGACACCGAGGTTGGTGTCAGTGGGGCAGGAGCGGATACCTTGCGACGCCATGACCACACATGAACGGCCGTTCGGCAGGTACCTCGAAGACTTCACGCCCGGCGACGTGCTGAAGCACTGGCCCGGCAAGACGATCACCGAGTACGACGACCATCTGTTCTGCATGATCACGATGAATCACCACCCGCTGCACACCAACGATTGGTTCGCGGCGGAGTCGGTGCAAGGGCGCAATGTCGTCGTTGGAAACCTCGTCTACTCGTTGGTGCTCGGCATGAGCGTTCCGGATGTGTCGGGAGCGGCCATCGCCAATCTCGAGATCGAGACGCTGCAGCACAAGTTCCCGACCTTCCATGGCGACACGATCCATGCCGAGACGCGAGTGCTGGAGGTCAAGGAGTCGAAGTCGAAGCCTGACCGCGGGATCGTCACCGTGGAGACGAAGGGCTTCAACCAGGACGGCAAGGAAGTCTGCTACTTCAAGCGCAAGGTGCTGATCTGGAAGAAGGAAGCTGCGCCCGAGCGCAAGCGCCCGTACGACGGCGTCGAGGTGTGGGAGGCCTGACCTCCAAACCGATCGACTCGGGGGCAGTGCTCGCCTGGGGTATCCCTCGTCTTCGCGATCTGCCGTGGCGAGCGGAGCGCGACCCGTGGCGGATCCTCGTCGCCGAGGTGATGTTGCAACAGACCCAGGCGGACCGAGTGGTTCCGAAGTGGCGCAGTTTCATCGACACCTATCCCACACCCGCGGCGTGTGCCGCCAGTTCACTCGGTGACGTGCTGCGACTGTGGCAAGGGCTCGGGTATCCGCGCCGCGCCCGCAACCTGCATGCCACTGCCGGACAGATCGTTGCCGCGCACGATGGTCGACTGCCCGACTCGCTCGAGGATCTGTTGGCGTTGCCCGGGATCGGGCCGTACACCGCTCGAGCCGTGCTGGCGTTCGCGTTCGAACGCGACGTTGCCGTGGTCGACACCAACATCGCGCGGATCCTCGCGCGGACAGCAGGGACGAAGCTGACGCCGAAGGTTGCACAGGCGGCTGCTGATGCGTTGGTCCCCGAGTCTCAGGGCTGGCTATGGAACCAAACCATCATGGACCTCGGCGCAACCGTCTGCCGGCCACATCCGGTGTGCCACGAGTGCCCGCTGCGACCGACATGTGCTTGGCGTCGAGCCGGAAACGCGGAGCCGGATCCGGCGATCGGTTCGTTCGGTGTGAGTGTTGCGCAGGCGCCGTTCGCCGGGAGTGATCGCGAGCGGCGGGGGCGCCTCCTCGCGGCGCTCGGAGATCGTGCACGACCGGCGGCGACGTTCGACGCGCACATCGTCGATGGACTGGTCGCGGACGGCCTGGTCGAACGAGACGGAGACCGACTCCGACTGCCGACCCGGAGCGCCGATCGATCAGCGAACGATCAGCAACTCGGCGAGTGACTCGAGCGTCGCCTGGGTGTCGATGTCACCGAGTTCACCGATCGAGAACAGGTAGACCGTGCCGCTGTCGGCGCGAACAATGGCCTTGCCGTCGAAGACGAAGCCCCGATCGTCGGGCAGCGTCACCCCGGTGGAACTCGTGATCGCGAACTGCTCGAAGCGTTCGGACTGGATCGCGAGGGCTTCATCGGCCTGGTCATCGGTGAATGCGTTGAAGCCGGCAACAGCGTCGTCTCGAAGGATGATGTTGCAGAACGAACCGGCACCGGTGATCTCGGCGGCGGTGTTGAACAACGCGTCCACCTCCTCGACGGTGAGTGCCGTCGAGCAATCGGGCGATGTGTCGGCGCCAGGCCCGGCTTCGCTCTCTACGGCATCGGATTCGGATGAGGGCTCGGAGGTCGGGGCAGGCTCGGTTGCTTCGGCATTGGCGTTCTCATCGTCGACGTCGGTCAACGAGGTGGCAACCTGCGACGTCGTGTCGTCGCTCGATGAGGCCTCGTCGCTTCCACCGCCACATGCTGCGAAGAGCAGAGCGACGGTGACCAGGACGGGGAGAGTCGAGCGACGGATCATGCGGCCGAACGTAGTGTCGGCCCGCTCGTCGATGTGTCGAATTCAGATCCGGGTGTGACGACTGACGCACCGCTTCATCCGTTCGAGATTCTGAGTCGGGAGCAGCGGGCCCCTAGCGTTGGGATCGATGCGCCCCGCAAAAGACTTCTTCCGTCCGCTCGCCGTCGGTGCGCCGACCCCGCCGAGCGAGATCCCCTTCCCTCCGAGCCGGATGATCCACTTCTTCCCTGCCGCCAACGAGAAGATGCGCTCGAAGGTGCCACAGATCGCTCCGACGGTCGACATTCTCCTGGCCAACCTCGAAGACGGCGTGCCTGCCGACCAGAAGGAGGCAGCGCGCGCTGGGCTGGTCGAGGTCGCTCAGAGCGTCGATTTCGGCACGACGCAGTTCTGGACGCGGGTGAACAGCCTCGACTCACCGTGGGCGCTCGACGACATCACCGCCGCGGTGCTCGACTGTGGCGATGCGCTCGACGTGATCATGATCCCGAAAGTCGAGGGACCTGAAGACATCCACTACGTCGATCGGCTGTTGGCGCAGCTCGAAGCCAAGGCCGGTCGCACGAAACCGCTGCTGGTGCACGCGATTCTCGAGACCGCTCGCGGCGTGGCAAACGTCGAAGAGATCTGCGCCGCGTCGCCGCGCATGCAAGGCCTCTCGTTGGGGCCCGCCGACCTGGCAGCCAACCGACGGATGAAGACCACTCGAGTCGGCGGCGGACACCCCGGCTATCTCGTGCGCAACGACCCACCCGTCGGTGCTGACGGCGAAACCGACATCAACGCCGATCGGTTCACCTACCAGCAGGACCTCTGGCACTACACGATCGCCCGCATGGTGGACGCATGCGTCACCAACGGCATCTTGCCGTTCTACGGACCGTTCGGCGACATCAAAGACACCGTGGCGTGTGAAGACCAATTCCGCAACGCCTACCTGCTCGGCTGCGTGGGTGCGTGGAGTCTGCACCCGGTGCAGATCGACGTCGCCAAGAAGGTTTTCAGCCCCGATCCCGCTGACGTGGCTCACGCGCAGCGCGTCATCGAGGCTATGGGTGACGGCACCGGCGCACTCATGCTCGATGGCAAGATGGAAGACGACGCGTCGGTCAAGCAGTGTCACGTCGTCGTCGAGCTCGCCAAGCGCTTGTCCGAACGCGACCCCGAGCTCGCCGCCACGTACGGCTTCTGACCAACTGGTCTCGCCGGGTGCCAGGCACCGAGCGAGACGCTTCAACCTGCCTGACTTCTGGGAGACACTCATGACCGATGATCTGCGGCCTCGCCGCTCCGTGCTGTACATGCCCGCCGCGAACGAGCGAGCGCTCGAGAAGGCGAAGAGCATCCCCGCCGATGCGATCATCTTCGATCTCGAAGACGCCGTCGCGCCCGACGCCAAGCCCGACGCTCGCGGGAAGGCCGTGGCCGCCGTCCAGTCGGGCGAGTACGGCAACCGAGAGCTGACCATTCGCTGCAACGGGCTCGACACCGAATGGGGCGCTGACGACATCGCCGCAGCCGGAGCTGCGAGTCCATCTGCGGTTGTCATTCCCAAGGTCGACTCGCTCGCTGCGGTCGATGCGGTGTCGACGCAGCTCGACGCAGCCGGGGCGTCGTCCGAGGTCAGGATCTGGCCGATGATCGAGACGCCGACAGCGATCTTCAACGCGCGTGAGATCGCGGCGCACCCTCGAGTCGCGGTGCTGATCATGGGAACCAACGACCTGGCCAAGGAGCTTCGGTCACCAATCGTCGCCGGGCGTCATCCGCTGGTCCCGCACCTCGCCACGTCGCTGCTCGCTGCCCGTGAGGCGGGCAAGGTCATCCTCGACGGCGTGTACAACGACGTGAAGGATGCTGACGGCTTCGCCGTCGAGTGCCGACAAGGTCAGGAGATGGGGTTCGACGGCAAGACGTTGATCCATCCTTCGCAGGTCGATCCCTGCAACGAGATCTGGGCGCCCTCAGCCGACGAGGTCGACTATGCCGGGCGCGTGATCGCCGCCTTCGACGAGGCGGTCGCTGCGGGCAAAGGCGTGGTCACGGTCGACGGTCGGATGATCGAGAACTTGCACGTCGACAACGCTCGCCGCGTGCTCGCTGTGGCTGCGTCGATCGCCGATCTCTAGTCGGCAGGCGCCCTCGGTCGCGCATGTGCGCGTCGGAGAGTGTTCCGCTCGACGGCTGCGAGCTCAGGAGGCGCCGGAGCCGGTCAGCACGACGCCGACGGTCCGAGCGCAGATGCGCACGTCGTGCAGCAGTGACCAGTTGTCGACGTAGTAGAGATCCATGCGCTTGTACACCTCGAAGGAGCTGTCGGAGCGTCCGGAGACTTGCCACATGCCGGTGAGGCCCGGGAGCACGCGGAGACGCTCACGGGTCGAGTCGTCCCACTGGTCGACTTCGGTTGGCAGTGCCGGGCGAGGCCCGACCATGCTCATCGTGCCGATCAGCACGCAGATGAGCTGCGGCAATTCGTCGATCGAAAGCTTGCGCAGGATGCGCCCGACGCTGGTGACGCGTGGATCGTGCTCCATCTTGAAGAGCGGGCCATCGGCCTCGTTCTGCGAAGCGAGTTCGGCTTTGCGAGCTTCGGCGTCGACGCCCATCGTGCGGAACTTGAGCACGGTGAAGAGTTCGCCGTCTTTGCCGACGCGGATCTGGCGGAAGAGCACTGGGCCCTTCGAGGTGGCCTTGATGGCAATCGCTGCGACGAACTGGATCGGCAGCGTTGCGATCATGATCGCGGTGGCGAGCATGACGTCGAAGATGCGCTTGGCAACGCTGCGCCATCCGGTGCGGATCACCGGCTCGACGTAGATCATCGTTCGTCCGTCGAGCGTTTGCGGACGGAGCCGGGTGACGTCGATGTCGCGCAGGCTCGACGACAACGCGACGTGGAAGCCTTGATCGGTGAGTTCTCGGGTCAGTGCGTTGACCTCGGCCGAGTCGACCGACGCGAGGGAGACGACCACGCCGACTGCGTCGTTTTCCTTGAGCATCTCGACCAGGTTGTCGATGGGACCGAGCACCTTGACCTTGTTGCGAACGCCGAGGTCGTCGTCGCCGGCGAAGCCGACGACCTTGTAGCCGAGCGACCGGTCACGGTCGTAGGCGTGCATGAGGCCGATGGCGTGGGCGTCGGTGCCCACGATGACGATGCGGCGCACCATGCGGCCCTGATTGCGCAGGCGACGGAAGATCGAGCGGGCGATGCGGCGCTCGATGAGCACGGATCCGGCGAGCGAGATCGCCATGAGTCCGATCCAGAGACGCGAGAGCTGGGTGTACTGCACAGCGACCGACACGAGCAGCATCCACGCCATGCCGACGCCGAGCGCCTTGAGAACGTTGGTGGCTTCTTCGAGGGGGCGAGCGTTCGCTCGGTGCTGGTAGACGCGGTTGAAGCCGGCGCCGACGGCGAAGGCCGGAAGGCTCATCACGGTGAGCAAGAACTCGTCGCGGATCGCGAACGCAGGCACGGGTGACAGCACCCACTGCAAGAAGATGGCGATCCAGAAGCCAGCGATGAGGGCGACGAGGTCGGCAGCGGCCAACCGCATCTTCATCGTGAAGGCTGAAGGGCCTTCGTCTTCGTCAGGCTCACTGTCACTACCGGACGCTGTGAGTGACAGCTGATCGATGGCGTCGCGTTCGGTGCTCGAGAGCACCACGTCGTCTGTCGTCGTGGTGCCGTCGTCGGTGGTTGTCTCGGCGGCCACCTCGGTCTGAGCCGACTCCGCTTCAGCGCTCGTGGAGGTATCTAGTGTTTCGCTGTCCATCATCCGCCCTTCCGTTCCATCCCTCGTGTAATCGGCCACGGTTCTACCATCGGCCGCCTTGTCCGAGCCTTGAATTAACAAAGCGAGTGGAATCCGTCATATGTTCGTCATCTCGTGAGCGCACAGAGTGGAAACGCCAGCGCTCTTGGCGAAATGTGGCGGTCGTTTGACGGATCTTCTTGACAGATCTGCAACGAGCTGAATGCGGTCCGATCAAGGTCGAGCGGCGGCGTCGCGAACGTTCGCCGGATATCGTCCGACCGATGTTGAACGGCCTCAAACGACTCGTGCGCGAACGTGGGCTCGAGGGTGCAGCAGCCGTACTTCCCGCCTCGCTCATTCGGCGATTGGTCAGTCGGGCCACCGCCAATTTCGACATCGCGCTGTGCTTGCACCGTGTCGAGGCGCCGGGACGAGACGACATGTTGATGCCCGAGCTGGCGCACGCGCCGGAGCAGATCGACGAACTGCTCGAGTACTTCGGTGGTCACCCTGAACGATTGACGCTGACGTTCGACGATGGGTATGACGATGCGCGGCAATACATCCAGAGCCGAGCGTCGCAGCATCCTGATGTCTCGTGGCGATTCATGGTCTGCCCGCAGAAAACCATCGAGCGTCACAGCTTCACGTGGGACGACTGGATGCTCGACGGTCAGAACGGTGATCCGATGGAGTTCATTGCCGACTGGGAGGTCGCAACCCGAGCGGGCGAGTCGCGGGCGGGCGGCGTTGCCACTCGAGCGGAGCTCGGCCCCTACCGGTTGTCGACGATCGATGAGTGCCTCGAGGTCGCTGAACTCCCCAACGTCGAACTCGGTGACCACACCGACAATCACTATGCGATGGCCTGGCTCTCACCCGAGCAGGTCGACCAGGAGATCCTGGATTCGCGGTCCCGGTTCGAAGCAGCCTTTGGCGAGCATCGTCACTTCGCGTTTCCGTTCGGCGCCGAACCGCACGTTGCGCCGCATCACATCGAGCGCGCCGCTGAGCTCACCGACGCGACGGTCTGGACGATCGACAGTCGACCCTTCCCGGTCGCGCAGCGCGAGGTCACGCCGGTGCGGCCTCGGTTCGCGTGGTATTCGACGGGGCCGTCGCCCAAAGCGATGGCGCTGTTCGTTGCACTGAAGTGCGTCGCTGCTCGGCGCTCCTGAGCGCTTGCGACCACTGCCGGTGAGGCCGGCACGGCCTCACCGGTGCCGGAAGTCGTCGATTCGACGCTTCTGCGCGCTCGCGAACGTGTGGACCCGCGGAAAGCGTTCGAGGAACTGCGCCACGGTGCGTTCGGTGCCCTCGGTGAGTCGGAGTTTGATCGGTGCGATTCCCGCCTCGCCGATCGTGCGTACCGCGTTGGCATAGAAGTACTTGTACGGCTCGTTGCCCTCGAGGAAGTCGAACACGACGTCGCCGCGAGCGTGGCTTGCTCGGATCATCTCTTCCAGCAAGACGCTGCCGGGGGAGTACTTGCTGTACTGCGCGTCGTACGCCGGGAGCCAATAGTAGAACTCGCCCTCGTAGAGCGCGCCGAGGTGCGCAGCGACCAGCTCGTCGCCGGAGGTGAGTGTTGAGACGACGAGCGCATCGCGCGTGGCGAGCTCACGGAACAGCGTCGCTGCGCCGCGGGCCATGATGTCGACGTAGCCCGACGCGAGGTACTGGGCACTCTTCCACTCGATGCACTGTTCGAGGTGCGCCGGGTCATCACTGTGATGCGTGAACACAGCGGGTTCGTCGAGGTGCTTGTCGAGGCCAGTCGGGGTCTTGATGATCTGGCGAAACGCCCTCGATGACCGTTTGCGCTGCTGGGCGACGAACGCATCGAAGTCATCGACGCGGGTCCAGTCGATATACGGAGCAACGCCGTAGAAC
This sequence comes from uncultured Ilumatobacter sp., assembly GCA_938049325.1. Lineage (GTDB taxonomy): Bacteria > Actinomycetota > Acidimicrobiia > Acidimicrobiales > Ilumatobacteraceae > Ilumatobacter_A. Next base: position 9,406 of record CALICC010000352.1, read on the forward strand.
GGAGTCCGACCCCACTGAGCCGGCACTGGTGGCGTCTCGGCGATCCGAGCCTCGTAGACCTCCAGCGTTTCGCGGTCGGTCTCGACCTTTTCGAGCCACCCGACCTCGCGGCCGTCGTCGGCTCCAGCCACCGGCTCGAGGACGTCGAGGAACGGAATCGACGATTGTGGCGTGCCGTTCGCATCGGTCAGCACTCGGTAGGTCTGACCATCCACCCGAACGTGCTCGATACGAAGATTCTGGCCGGGGAAGAATGCGAGGTGTGCGGCCTGCAAGAAATCGTCGGTGGAGAAGTAGTTCACGTGAGGATCCTTCGGCGGGTGGCTGGTCGGACTCAAGGACGACCCGATCGGCGACGATACCGGATGACGATGTTGACCATGTTTGCGACATAAGCGCGGCCGTGCTCGAGATCGGTTGGTATTGTTGCGCTGTCGGCAGTGTCGGCGCGCTTGGCGGCGGAGGCGAGAAATGGCAGTGGCGACTATGACGGAATCGAGTCCTGCACAAGTGAGCGATTCCACTGACGCCGTCTCGTCACCCTCCGCGCCGTTGTCGAGCCCGACGATCAGCGGTCGCCTCGACGTCGCGGTCCTCGACGTCGATGGTCCTCCTGGCGTGGCATTCATTCGGTCGCTCGGGTCTCGCGGTGTTTTCGTCGATGCATACAGCCACCTGCCGCATCCGGCTGGCCGCTATTCACGCCACGTCCGAAATTTCCACTCGTCGCCGAGTCCGTTCGAGCCCGATGCGTATGTCGAATGGTTGGCCGGCGAGATGTCGTCTGGGCGGATCGGCCTCGTTGCGCCCACATCCGACTACACGGCGTTTGCCGTGGCGGCCGCGATGGACATGGCGGGCATCGCCCCCCACCCGGGCATCCCAACGTCAGACACAGCGTGGCAGTGCCTCCACAAGGGTGAGTTCGGGGCGCTCATGGAGTCGGTCGGTTTCGCGTCGATCCCCTATCGATTGCCAACAAGTCTCGATCGGGCGCTCGCCGCGGGGGAGGAACTCGGCTATCCGGTCATGCTCAAACCGCGTTCGCATGTCGGAGTCGGGCTGCATCGGGGAAGCGTCGTCAACGATGCCGCTGGGATGCGGGCGTCATTTGAAGCGCTCGAGCTCGGCGCAGGTTCCGACATTGCATTGGAGCGCGACCCCGACCTGATGTGGCCGATGGTGCAGAAGTTCATCTCGACCGACCGTCTCGACGTGGTGAGCGTGGCAGGTTGCCTCGATGCCGACGGCAACGTGATGTCGGCGGGGTTGTGTCGCAAGATGGCGCAGTGGCCTCCTGAGATCGGCATCGGCACGCTGTTCGAGTCGCTCGAGTCCGCCCTTTTCCTCGACCAGGCGCTCGATGCCGTGCGCGTTGCATTGGGAACCGGCGTCTTCGAAATCGAGGTCTGTGTCGATCGCTCGACCGGTGAGTCGTTCCCGATCGACCTGAACCCTCGTGCGTACGGCCAGATCACGCTCGAGATGGAGCGTGGCAACGACCTGCCTGCGCTGTGGTACGAGGTGGCGACCGGGGTCAAGCTGCTGGCAGAGCCTCCTCGCGGCGAACTGCCCGAAGTGTGGCAAGCCGGTTTGACCCACTACTCCGGTGCGGTGATGAACTTGGCGCTGGGCCCGGATCGGCGTCGAACCGCCCGCGAGCTCGCGGAGGTGTTGCGCCGACCCCGCGTGGGCTCGATGCTGAGCAGGCGCGATCCGTTGCCGGCTCTCGCGCTCGTCGCGCACATGCTTCGTCATCCGGGCGGTCTCGTACGACCGTACGTTGCCGCGCGTCGCGCTGGCAGAGCTGCGGAGCAGTAGCGCGTCGCCCGCGGGTTGGGCTTCCTCGGTCGTGCAAAGTCGATGACAAGGGAGATGTCACGAACCGGCAAGAACCGCGTCATTCGCAAGAACTTTGAGACGAAACCGTAACGATCCTCGCTTTTTGGTCACGAGACTGTAATAATTGCGCAAAGTTTGTATCAATCTCTCAAGTCTCGACCGAACCCGTCGAAAGGGAAACCCATGAAGAGTCTCTACGGACGTATTTCACTCGCTCTCGCAATGGTGGCAAGTCTCGCAGTTCTCGGTTTCAACAACTTCTCCTCTGCGGCACCGCAGGTCGACGTTGCGGGACGCTTGCTCGACTCGAGGTCGGGTGGAACGACCGTTGACGGCCATTACTCCGGCTTCGGCATGGCGAACGACGGCGAGCGCATCTGGCTGCAGGTTGCAGGCCGTGGTGGCGTTCCTGCGGACGCTCGGTCGGTCGCACTGAACCTCACGGCCGTCAACGGCCGCAGCGTCGGATTCGTCACGGTCGACGACTGTGCGCCCGAAGCGCCCTTCACCTCGAACCTCAACTTCACCGCCGGCCAGACCGTTGCCAACATGGCGCTGACCGAGCTGAACAGCAACGGCATGGCGTGTATCTACACCAGCGGCGGCACCGACCTCGTCGTCGACGTTGCAGCGACGTTCCCGTCCACCGACTTCGTTGCGGTCGACCCCGGTCGCATCTACGACACCCGCACCAACGGTCCGACGTCCGACGGCAAGGACCAAGGCGTCGGCACGCTGCCGGCCAATCAATCGGTGCGCATCGACGTCGCCGGCCGCCAGGGAATCCCGGCCCGCGCTGACCACGTGGTCGTCAACCTGACCGCCACCCGCGTCACAGCCAACGGCTTCATGACCGTGCACAAGTGCAGCGAGCCGGTCCCGGGCACCTCGAACTTGAACTACCGCACCGGACAGAACGTTGCCGGCATGACCGTCGTCGACGTCGGCGACGACGGTGGGTTCTGCCTCTATACCAGCGCGGCAACCGATGCGGTCATCGACGTCTTCGGCTACTTCGACAACAGCTCGTTCAAGCCGGTCACACCCGCTCGTCTGGTCGAGACTCGTACGCGTCAGAACACCAAGGACGGCCAGGAACAAGGCATCGGTCGCCTCGGCAACGGCGAGACGATCGACGTCGACATCGCAGGGCGCGCCGGCATCCCGGGCAACGCGAACGCCGTGATGCTTCAGGTCGCTACCGTCGATCAGGCCGGACCCGGTTACCTCACGGTCTACACGCCGGGCACCGAGCGCCCGACGGCATCGAACCTCAACTTCGTCCCCGGCGCGGCGGTTGGTAACTCCGTGATCGTCGAACTGGGTGGCGCCGGCAACCTCTGTGTCTTCTCCGACACGGCGTCGCACCTCGTCATGGACGTCGTCGGATACTTCTCCGGCCCCAAGACGTCTGGCGCCAACGATGCGTGTCCGAACACGACCTCCAACAACGGAGGCGGAACCACTGGTGGAACCACGGGCGGTACGACCGGTGGAACCACGGGTGGTACGACTGGTGGAACCACTGGCGGTACGACGGGTGGCACGACCGGCGGAACCACGACCGGCGGCGGCACGGGTGGCCCCGGAACGGGCACCTACCAGATCCCCGCACGTGGTCCGGTCTCGGCCGGATCGATCCTGCGCAACCAGGCTGGCGGCGCTGGCCCGTCGGGTGACGGCACCGGCAACTTCCGCCTCGTGTGCGGCTACTCGCACATGGGTTACAACGACCCGATCGTGGCGCCCGGCCAGACCGGTGCAGCTCACCTTCACACCTTCTTCGGCAACACGGGCACCGATGCGAACTCGACGTACCAGTCGCTGCGCACCACCGGCAACAGCACGTGTGATGGTGGTACGGCCAACCGTTCGGCCTACTGGATCCCGTCGCTCATCAATGGCACGCAGCCCGTCGTGCCGAAGCTGTTCTTCGTGTACTACAAGTCCGGCTACCGGGCGGTGCAGCCACAAGAAATCAGCAACATCCCGAACGGTCTGCGGATCATCGCCGGCAACGCTGGTTCGGCAACGGGCCAGTCGAACGAGATCATCGAGTGGTTCTGCAACGAGAGCGGCGGCGGCGGCACCATCCCGAACTGCAGCCCGGGCAGCGAGCTGCGCCTGAATATCACGTTCCCGCAGTGCTGGAACGGCCGTGACCTCGACTCTGCCGACCACAAGTCGCACATGGCCTACCCGGGATCGGGCGCTCAGTACGGCCAAGGTTGCCCGGCGTCGCACCCGGTCGAGCTTCCCGTGATCACCATGAACACGGTGTGGGAAGTGCCCGCTGGGGGCACCGGCAGCTTGTTCGTCTCCTCTGACCCCATGGCCGGTGGAAGTCGTGGCGCCTCGGCGCATGCCGACTTCTTCGAAGCGTGGGATCCGGGTATCCGCAACACGTTCACGCAGAACTGCGTCCGCTCCGGTTGGGACTGCGGTGTTCGCTTGCTCGGTGACGGCACGATGCTGACGATGCTCTCGTCGGTTCCGGGCCTGCCGCGAGCAGTGGCACCGTTCGCCACCGACTCGAACATCCCGGTCCGCCTCGGCGGCGAATTGCCCGACCGTGGCAAAGTCGAACAGCCGCCGGTTGCGGCGAACGGGAAGCTGTACTGCTCACTGCTCTGACGCAGTGAATAGTGTGACGGCCATATGAGCCGGACACGTACATCTCTTGGTCACGACCTCCGCCAACTGGCGGAGGTCGTGAACCGTCCGGCTGACCCCGCAGCGCGGCCCGCCGATCCGGTCGAGTTCTCGACTGGTCAGTTGGTCAAGCTGGGGCTGTCGAGCGACGGATTCAAGGTGTTGGCGCTCACTCGCACGCGAGAGGTGGCGCGCCGTCTGCCGATCCCCGGCATCAATCACCTGCTGCGGCTGGTCACCACGATTCTGTTCAGCATCGAAATCGGCAACGAGGTCGAGCTGGGCGCAGGGGTCAACTTCACGCACACGCTGGGCACCGTTGTGGGTGGAACGTCGGTCGTGGGGGACCGCGTCACCATGCTCGGCAACAACACCATCGGCACGGCGAAAGACAACGGCTGCCCGGTGATCGGCAACGACGTCACGATCGGCTGTGGAGCAAGGGTCCTCGGACCGGTCACGATCGGTGACGGCGCCTTCATCGGCGCGAACGCCGTGGTGTTGACCGACGTGCCCGCTGGAGCGACCGCGACGGGAATTCCTGCCGTCGTCAAGCTTGCGACTGCGTAGGCGCTGCTCAGCGGCGCGATGCGGTGACGACCGTACCTGCCGGCACGACCTCTCCCGGACCGACCTCGGCTCCCGGCAGCACCATCGTCCAGGCGCCGAGTGTGGCCCCTGCTCCGATGGTGATCGGGCGCGGTTGCGGGCGAGCGCGATGCGAGGTGGTCACATGAAACGCCGAATCGAGGAGCTGGACGTATGGGCCGAGGACGACGTCGTCACCGATGTTGATCTCCGACTGACAGGCGATCCCGCCGCCGAACCCGACGGTGACTCGGTTGCCGATGGTCATCGTCGCGCCGCGTTCGACCACCAGGTGGGTTTGCACCGGGCCCACCTCGAACGTGGTGTCGTGACCCATCGCGAGGCGGCCTCGTCGGACGATGTGTGGACGAAGTCGTCGAGGGACTCGCATGATCAGTCGCCCGGTTCTTCGGACGGTTCGAGTTGTTTGAGCACGCGTGCGGGGGAGCCGCCGAAGAGCACGCCGGGCGGGATGTCTCCCTCGACGATGCTGCCGGCCCCGATCACGCTGCCGGCTCCGATGGTGGTGCCAGGAAGCACGGTGACGCGGCTGGCGAGCCAACACCCGTCACCAATGGTGATGGGTGCGGTCGGAGTGGCTCCATCGGTGGCGGCGAGGGCTCGGTCGTCGACGATGCAGTAGGGCCCGATCGTGACGTCGTCGCCGATCGACACGTGTTCGCCCGCCGACAGCGAGGTGCCGAAGTTGACGACGGCACGATCGCCGATTGCCAGCGACGCGCCAGCGGCGCTGCGCAGTGCGACGGGGGCGTAGCGGCTGTTGACGACCCCACGTCGGCCGATGGTGATCGAACCTTCGGCTTCGACCAGCGGCGAACGCCCGACTGCGCGAGTCCATGTACCTACCGATGCAACTCGGCGTAGCCACCAGCGAGTCCGGAGGAGTTGCCCCGGAAGCGGAGCGAATCGGCGTGCGGTGGACTCGACATCGGTGAGGCGCTGCCTGAGGCCGCTCATGAGGCTTCCTCCGAGGTTCTGGTGGTCTGCGGTGTCGTGGGAGCTGTCGTGGGCTGAGCGGCTCGCTCGGTGACCTGGTGCGCTGCCGGAGCAACGACAACACCTGCGGGTACAGAATCCATCACGACGGAGTTGGCGGCGATCTTGGATCGTGCGCCGACGGTGATGGGCCCGACCAACACGGCACCGGGGGCGACGTGAACGTCGTGATGGAGGTGCGGCGCGCCCGAGGTGCGATCGGCACCGCTTGAGATACCGAGCGTGACGTGTTGGGACAGCACACAACCTGCGTCGACCCGAGCCTCGCGACTGACGACGAGCCCGTTGCCGTGGACGATGAGAATGCCGGGTGCGATGGTTGCCGCATAGTGCATCTCGGCGCCGTAGAGGTGACGGATCAGTCGCGATGCGAGCATCGCGAGCGGTGTGATGCCGCGTCGGTGGAGCGCCGAAGCGCATCGGAACGCGGCCAACTGCTGGAAGCCGATGTGGGTGACGAGGTCGGTCGCCATCGAGCGAATACTGGAGTCGACGTCGGTGCCCTGGAAGCGATCGTCGTACTTGACGCGCGACCGCTGGAGTTGACGGTGGTCGGCAACGAGGTCGCCGCGCAACGTCACGAGGTTGCCGCCGAAGTCGGAGTGGCGGCCGAGGCCCGCGTCGCGGTGAGCGGCTTGCCCGTGACGCGCTTGAGGGCCATCTTGATGAAGATCGGAAGCGCGGCTGCATCGCGCACGATGTAACGCTTCCACAAGCGCCGCGGCTCTTTGGCGAGTCGGTACAGCCACTCGAACCCGGACTTGGAGATCCACGCCGGAGCTCGGCTCACCTTGCCGGCGACGAAGTCGAGGCTGGCCCCACAGCACACGTAACACGCTGGGGGAACAAGGTCTCCGAACTCGTGGAGCAGGTGCTCCTGCTTCGGTGCGCCGAATGCCAGCAGGACGAGTTCGGCGCCACTGGCTTCGACCTCTTTGAGTGCGACGAGCACATCGGGATTGTCCCCGCCAGGTGTGTACCACGGCGATGAGATGCCGACGATCTGGAGATCGGAGTGGTCTGCGCGCATCTTGTTGGCCGCGACTTCAGCCGTGTCGTCGGTTGCGCCGAACAGAAACACCTTCGTGCCGTTGGCGGCCGCGGCGGCGACGAGTGGATCGATGAGGTCCGACCCCGAGACCTTGTCGGTCAGCGGGAGGCGAAGCAGTTTCGATGCCATGATCAGAGGCTGGCCGTCGGCGAGGACGAGCGCGGCTCGTTCGTAGATCGACGCGAATGCCGGGTCGCGTCGCTGCAGAACGAGGTGGTCGACGTTGGGCGTGACCACGATTTCGACGTTGTCGCTCTGACTCAACTCGATGATGCGGTCGACCGCTCCGGGGAGGTCGATGATGTCGACCTGTACGCCTCCGAAGACCACCTGATTCGGCTCGGTGTCGAGTTCCGTGGCCGAGGTGCCGGTGCGGTGCGCTGCGAGCGATCGGCGTGCTTCGGTTGGCCCGAACTCGGTGGTGGTGCCTGCGAACCAGTGGAGCGCGTAGCCGAAGCCGTAGGCCTTGACGCCGGGGCCGTCCGCACCGAACCGTTCGCAGAGTTGACCGAGCCGACCACTGGCTCGGCCGATCAACCGCATGACGCTCGGCCACCGCATGGTTGAGCGAATGACGAAGCGGGCGACGCCCGGCATCTGGTCGAACAATTCCCAGATGCGGTACGCGTCGGGGTGTCGTTGAGCGATCGCGACCTCGGCCTCGCCGTACTGGTGGGCCACCATGAGCCACTGAGCAAGCGACTCTGGCGGCTCGTCGTGCTGCGCCGTGTATTCGGGGTTGTAGCCGAAGCGGGCGCCCGCTGAATGCAGGCGAACTCCGAGTTCGCTGTCTTCGCGACGACGCAGACTGAGATCGAACCCGCCGCTCTCGAGGTACAGCGCACGACGAAACGAGACGTTGCCGGTGGAGAGACGCGCCGGATCGATTGCTGACGGATCGGCAGCGCAGCGGTCGAAGAACGCAGTTTGCTGATCGGCGATGAACCGATCGAACAGCGGGCGGTCGTCGGTATTGGAGTTCTCGAATCGACCTTGTACGACCTCGTCGCCGTCGAGGTGTCGTTCGAGGTGCGATGCAACCAGGCGCGGTGTGACGACCATGTCGTCGTCGACGATCACGATCACGTCGCCCGTGGCGTGTTCGATGCCACGGTGGCGAGCGCTCCCGGGGCCGCCGTTGTCTTGGTGGATCAGCGACCACGTGGTCGAGTCCGATGTGGGGAACATCGGATCGGCCGGCGTCTCGGAGCCGTCGTCGACGATGATCACTTCGTCGGGAGCGGTTTCCTGATTTGCCAGGCCGTCAACGAGTCGTTGGAGGCCGTCGGGGCGATTGAACGTGGCGACGACCACGGTGGTGCTTGGGGTGTTCGGCATCGGGTGTCCTGTCAGCGAAGTTCGATCACGGTGATACTCGATGGCGGGAGGTCGAGCGTGAGCACATCGCCGTCGAGATCCGAATCGATCGGCTCGAGTCCGGCGCTGCTGCTCGTGTACTGGTACGACGTTGCCTCTGACCGGCCACAGCCTTCGAGTGCGACGGTTGTCGTCAGTTGCTCGTCGTTGGAGAGGTTCAGGGCGATGACGACGTTGCGGTCGCCCGCCTCGTCGGCGGAGGCGAACAGCGAAAGCGGTCGATCCGCATCGGTGGGCACCGAGAGTTCACCGAACCTTGCTCCGAAGCCGTTGAAGTTTCGGAACGCTCGGAACGCCCAGTAAACGGGGGAGTCGGCCTCGGGGCTGATCCAGTAGTACGCCGAGAACAGGCCGTTCTGGCCGAAGCGTCCGAGAGCTTCGGCCTGCGCCAGTCCGCCGCTGATGTGGTTCTCGGCGCCGAACGAGTACTCGCCGATCGACAACTCGGTGCCCGGGTAGTTGTCGTCGACCCATTTCTGCATCCGCGGGATCAACTCGATGCGTTCTTCGATCCACGACTCGTCGAGGTAGCCGCCGTCCCACAGGGATCGGGTCGAGCGGATGCGTCGACTCGCGGCCTCTTCGCTGATGTCGTTCCCGTAGCTGCCGTCTTGTGGGTAGAAGTGGACGTCGAGGACGTCGAGGAGGCGGACGCCGGTCTCTTCTTCGTACTTGCGCATCTCGTTCAGGTACCACTCGATCAGCGGCATGTTGTCGTGAGCGCGTCGGTCGGGAGACCGGTTGAAGCCTTCCTCGGCATCGACGGCCGAGAACAGGTACGCGGGCCAACCCCACACGGCTGGACCGGCGATGAGTGCGTCGGGATCTGCCTCGCGAATGACGGACGCATAGGCGATCGAGTCAGCGAGGAGACGGTCGTAGCTGACGGGCTCCGGTACGACGTCGCGGTGCGTCGAGTTCCACAGCATCGGTTCGTTGCCGAGGATGTACATGAAGGGTTTCGGCTGGTTGGCCGACTCGGACGAAGCGATCATCTGCTCGATCCACGCACGAGCCGTTTCGGGTGTCGACTCGACACTGGTCTGCGTCGGGTCAGGCGGGTCGATTGGATCGCCGTCGGGGTCCGATCCGTTCCCTGCGTCCTCGCGGAACGGATCGAAGTCGGCTTGTGGTCCGAATTCGCTGACCGGGAAGCTGTAGCTCTCGTCGTCCTTGGCGACCCATCCGATCATCGGAATGGTGATTGCGCTATCGACGCCGAACTCCCAGTTCTCCGCGAGGAACTCGTCGTGTGCACGGTCCTCGTTGCCGATGAAGAAGTTCTGCCAGTAGTAGTCGAACGCGGTGTTCCAGGTGCCGAGTTCCCAGTTGTATCGGCTGGTCGGGTTGCCACCCCAGCGACGGCTCGGGAGCGCAAGTTCCCATTGTGCGTCGTTGGCCTCCAGAGGTCGAGCGGTGCCGTAGATGTGTTCGCTGATCGGCAGCGTGTCGGCACTGCAGTCGACCAATGCGGCTGCTTCGACTTCGGTGGTGGGAACCGACTCGAGCGGGTCGCCGGGAATGAGCGCGAGGTTGAGCACCGTGACGATCGCTGGTGACGAGAACTCGCCGCTGGCCTGCATGATGACTCGATCGAACGGCGTGTTACCGCTCTGGAGCTCATGCATGAAGATCGTCGTGCTCAGCACGCCGTCGTCTTCTTTGAACTCTGGCGTGAAGGTGGGGAAGGCAGAGCTGAAGGAGTCGCCGAGCGAGATGTTGAGGAAGTTGTTGCCGAAGTCGCCGGACGTGGCGACGTCGAGCGTCAGGTGCGAGTACGAGCCGCTCAGTTCGGGATTCGCGACGATCCAGCCTCCGTAGCCCGAGATGTCGATCTCGACGTTGCCCGATTCGCCAGCGGCCGGGACCGTGGCGGCCCAGCCGTAGTCCTGCCAGCTCTCGCCGAGGCCATCGGCGGCGATGACGACCGGCGCGCCTGCGTCGGCGGGAATCTCGATGACTTCGGTCGGCGTCGTGTTGCCCGCGTCGGGCGTGTTGTTCGCGCCGTTGGATCCACCGCCCGCGCATGCGGTGGCGATGAGCGCGCCCGCGGTTGCGAACGCGGCGGACTTCGCGCTCATGCGTCGAGTGGGTCGTTTCATGCGAGTTGCTCCTGCAATCCACCGTGGTGTCGGAACCAGCTGTAGAGGCCCAGACCGAGGCCGCAGGCGATGCCCACGGTGGCGGTGGGCAGTGGGCTGAACAGTCCGAGGTCACCCCATGCCTGAGCGAGGAACGCAATCCAGGTGGTCATCACGAGCGCCGTGTGCGTACGGAGATCGGGGTCCTGGGTCGCTTTTCGTAGTCGGTGG
>CALICC010000353.1 GCA_938049325.1 uncultured Ilumatobacter sp.
TGCTTTGCCCAAGATGCCCTGCGGTCGGAACAGCAGGATCACCGCCAGGATCAGGAGGGCGATCATGTTCTTGACCTCAGCATCGATGAAGAGCGTCGACAAGTTGATGGCCAAGCCGACGACGAGGGCGCCAACGAGCGCCCCGTAGGCCGTGCCGAGTCCGCCGAGTGTCACCGACGCGAACACCAGCAGCAGGATGCGGAACCCGAAGTCCCACTTGTTCTGGTCGAGGCCGAAGAACACGCCGCTCAGCGCTGCGAGCGCAGCACCGAACACCCACACGAAGGTGATGACTCGCTCGACGTTGATGCCCGTCGACTCGGCGAGCTCGCGGTTGTCGGCAACGGCGCGCATTGCCTTACCCATGCGAGTCATCCGCAGGTACGTGGCGACACCGACGAGGATCAGGATCGACAGACCCATCGCAACGAGGTCCTTGGGCGTCAACTCGACCGGACCGATCTTGTAGGCGGTTTGCGCCGAGTAGTCACCGAAGGTTCGGGGTCCGCCCCCGAAGACGTAGAGCAGCGCATAGCGCAGCAGAATCGACAGCCCGATCGTCATGACCAGCTGGGCAATGAGGCTGACTCCGGCGTTTCGTGCCGTGCGGAACAAGAAGCGGTTGAGTACCCAACCCAATACGCCACCGCTCAGCATGCCGAGCATGGCCGCGAAGATGAGGTTGACACCTCCACCGAACGGGGCCGGAAGGGGCGCCAAGAACCCGATCGCTCCGGCGACGCCATAGAAGTTGAAGAAGTACGTGGAGAGCATGCCCCACGTGATCAATTCCGAGTGAGCGAAGTTGACGAGGCCGGTGGTTCCGAAGATCAACGACAGGCCGATGGCGGCCATCGCGAGATACAGGCCTTGTTTGAGCCCCTCTGCGGTCAGCTGGGCGACGCGGCGCACGCTGATACCACCCGTGCTCTTCTCTTCGACCTCACCGAACACCAACGGGAACAAGACTCGGCGGTCACGGTTGCCGCTGACCTCCGCGTCGAGCGGGTTGGCATCGGGGTTCTTGAGGTTCACACCCTCGGGCAACGACTCGATATCGAGCGTGACGACATAGATCCCGGCTTCAGGAACCGCGATGCGGAAGTCACCGTTCTCGTCGGTCTCGACGGTGCCCACGCCCTCGACATCGATGACCGCACCGACCACGGGGACGTCGTCGCCGGACTCTTCGTCTTCGTAGTCGAGTTGGCCGAAGATCCCGAGATCTGCAGCGTCTTCTTGAGCACCCGCAGGGGACCCGTTTGCGGTGACCGCGAAGAGCGCTACAAGCACTCCCAGCAGAACCCGGATCCAAGCGGGGAATCGCTTGGGACTCATCGTCGTTGATGGCACGGCGGGCAACTCTAGACGAAGGTTTCGGTCACACAACCAAACCCGTGCTTTTTGACGGATCGGCCTGCGGGACAGTTCCAGCTTGCCGTGGCGCCATGAGCGACAGTGCGAGTCGCACGGTGAGCACCCACAGGAGCGTCGCCCCGGCGAGATGAACGCCCACGAGGAGCTCCGGCACGCCGGTGAAGTACTGCGCGTAGCCAATCCCTCCCTGGAGCAGCCCGACGAACAGCCAGCTCGAGACGGCGGCGCGCAGCATTGGGTTCGCGTCCTGCACAAGCCTCCACGCCAGCAGCGCCGCGCATCCAACAGCCAACAGCACGGTCACGCTGTGGATGCGGGCCACGTTGCTGATGTCGAAGCCGAAGCGACGAACGTCTTCTTCGCCCGCGTGCGGTCCAGCACCGGTGACCACCGTGCCCGTGACCAGCGCTGCAGCTGTCAACGCCAGTACCCCTGCCACGAGTTGATGGGTGAGCTCGCGGCGCGAGAACGAACCCCATGCGATGCGCCAACCGTTCGATCGTCGTACCGCGATCAGACCGAAGGCGATCGACACCATCGCGAGCAAGAAGTGTGACTGCACGAGGGCTGGGTGCAGATCACCGCGCACCGCAAGACCACCGACCACACCGTTGGCCAAGATCGACACCAGCACGCCGACAGCAGGCCAGCGGAACCCCTCGCCGCTCGGGGCTAGACGAAACGCCACCACGGCGAGCAGCAGCGTCGGAACACCGATAACACCACTCAACAAGCGATTGAGCTGCTCGATCGCCGCATGACCGGTCGACACGTCGATGAAGCGCTCATCGTTGCAGTTGGGCCAATCGTCACAGCCCAGGCCGCTCCCGGTCAGGCGTACCACTCCCCCAGCAACCACGAGTACACAGACGCCGACCGTCGTCACGATGGCCAGTTGTCGATACCGCTTGAGCGTCATCGGAGCCCACGATACGACTACGTTCGCGAACGTGCTGAGTTCGTTCGACGACTTTCCGGTTCACCAAACGTCACGTCCGGTCGCCCAGACCGGTTCGAGTGATCTGAATCACTACGACCGTTACTTCTTCAACGGCTACACGCGCGACACCCGGTTGTTCTTCGCAGCAGCCATGGGCTTGTACCCCAACCGCCATGTGGCCGACGCTGCATTCAGCGTCGTGGTCGACGGCGGGACCGCCGATGCGCGCCAGATCAACGTGCATGCCTCGCGGCGCGCACCCCTCGACCGAGCAGAGGCGAACGTTGTCGGCCCCATCGAGGTCGAGGTGATCGAACCGCTGAACGCGCTGCGAATCGTCGTGGAGGCTCCGGAGCACGGCATCCGGTGTGACTTGACCTTCGTTCGGCGGTCGGCGCCGATCGAGGAACCGCCGTTCTACCTCCAGATCGGCCAGCGCGTCATGATGGACTCGACACGGATGACTCAGTTCGGCGACTGGGAAGGCTGGATCGAAGTCGACGGCGAGTTGACCGACCTCGAACCAGGCGAGACATTGGGTTCGCGGGACCGTTCGTGGGGAATCCGGCCCGTGGGCGAGCGAGCCTCGACTGGGGCGCCCGTTGCCGATCCGCAGTACTACTGGTTGTGGGCCCCGATCAACTTCGAAGGGTTCTCCACGCACTTCGACGTCAACGAACTATTCGACGGCCGACGCTGGCACGAAGCCGGGTTCGTCTCACTCGTGCCGAGCGCCGACGGCGGACTCGAACCAGCCGAATCAATGCGTTCTGTCGACTACCGGCTCACCTGGCGCCCGGGAACCCGCGCCGCTGCGACGTGCGAAATCGACATGGTCCCGTGGACCGGAGAACCCTCGACCGTCACCCTCGAGCCACTGTTCGACTTCCACATGCTCGGCATCGGTTACACCCACCCCGAGTGGAGCCACGGCATCTGGAAGGGCGAGCTCGAAGTCGGTGGCGATCGCTGGGACCTGCCGGTCGACGACCTCACACTGCCGCATCACTCCCACATCCAGACCATCGTCAAAGCAACGACCTCCGGGGCCGTCGGCACCCATGAGGGTCTCGGTGTGCTCGAACAATTCGTTGTCGGACGCCACGATCCCAGCGGGCTGTCCGGCGTGTTCGACGGCTACCTCCCCGACGACTGACGAGCAGTTGCCGCCGCGCCGGGTCAGGTGTGCCGGGTCAGGGGTGCCGGGTCAGGTGTGCCGGATCGACATGCCGCCATCGACGGGGATGGCCGTGCCATTGACGAAACTCGCCGACGGCAAACAGAGGTTGAGCGTCATGTGAGCAACCTCTTCCGGATCGCCGTAGCGACGCAACGGCACGCGACGCCGTGCGTAGGTCTGCTTTGCGTCGGCGTCGATCGCAGCCGTCATACCCGTCTCGATCGGACCCGGGCAGATGCAGTTGACCGTGACGCCATGACGACCGAGTTCGACAGCGAGTGACTTGGTCAGTCCGATGACCCCCGCTTTGGTCGCTGCGTAGGCCGCCAGCCCAGCCGTGCTCACAATCGCCTCGGTCGACGCGATGTTCACCACCCGGCCAGCTCCCGACGCCGTCAGCGCCGGCAGCGCTGCTCGAACGAGCCGTGCGTGTGCCGTCAGATTGATGTCGAGCGTGCGCGCCCAGTTCGACTCGAACTCGTCGTCGTCTTGGAACGCCGAGGTCACCATCGACACGCCGGCGTTGTTGATCACGATGTCGATCGCCCCTGACCACGCCATGGTCGCAGCGACCAGGCTCTCGAGCCGGTCGAGGTCGCCGACGTCGGTCTCGACGCCGAGCACGGAGTCAGCCCCGTGCACGTCGGCGATCTCGTCGACGACCACATCGACGCTCGCGAGATCGGCCACGACAACCCGTGCACCTTCGTCAGCGAAGAGATGCGCCGTCGCACGACCCATCCCACTGGCAGCACCCGTCACGATGGCCGTCTTCCCGGCGACCGAACGAGACAGCGCGGTCAGGCGCTCCAACGCTTGAGCCCGCCCATGCCGTACTGCTTCAGGATCAGGGCACGCGTCGGCGTGATCGCAAGAAACGCTGTGTCAGGCGAGTTGTCGGGGCCACCGGGAGCAAACGCGTTCAGGTCGTAGTCGAACACGCCGTCCCAGAGGCGCCGTTTCGTTTCGACGTCGTCGAACAGCTCACCGGTCCCCCAGACTTCGACGCCGTCGCCGACCTCGGTGACCTGCCAGTGCAAGGCGACCTTCGAGTTGGCTGCGACGTTGCGCGCCTTCACCGATGTGGTGCCGAGCATGGTCCACAGCGTGTCACCATCCCAAGAGGGGTGGACGGGCACCACGTCGGGCTCGCCATCGGCACCCACCGTTGCGATGTGGGCCCATGGACTCAGGGCACCGGCGAATTCTCTCACGTCGTCGAGTGTGCATGCTTCGTCGCTCATGCGAGATCACCGTACTGTGCTGCGGACAGCGGCGTCGTCATGGACGGATCGCGTAGAACGCGTTCACGCTGTGATCGATATCGAGCTTCTCGAAGTTCGTGAAACCGGCGATTTCTGACATTTCCTTGGCCGTCGCCTCGGGAAGCCCCAACGTGCCGAGTCCCGCTCCTCCTGGAGCCGAGAGCGCTGAACTCATGCACGACAGCACACTGATCCCGTACATCAGCGCGGCCATCGGATTCTTCTCGACGTTCTCGGCAAACGAGTTCCGGCCTTTGATGTCGACCAAGAGCCAGGTTCCGTCGTCAGCGACCGCGTCGCGGATCGACACCATCATCTCCTGCGGATGCGTCATGTCGTGAATGCAGTCAAACGTGGTCACGAGATCACAGGAGCGGTCCGTCGGCATCGGCTCGATTCGCGGGTCGACGAATCGAGCGTTGGAAAGTCCCGATTCGCTCAGTCGTTCACTCGCTCGTTCGAGCGCTCGTTCGGAAATGTCGTAGCCCACGAACGTGCTGTTCGGGAAGGCCGCCGCCAACATGAGCACCGCTCCCCCTGCCCCGCACCCGATGTCGATGACCTTGCTCCCAGCCTCCAGCTGGTCGACCACTGCCAAGCTCGGTATCACCGTGGCGAGGAGGTGATGACGCATCCACGGCTCGAAGCTCTTCTCGATGCCGACCGCTCCTTCGCATCCATGACTGTCGTAGTCGTGCCCGAGCCCAGATCGGAAGCTCTCGGGCATCACGTCGAGCGCGCCGATCGTCTGCGGAAAGCGGTGGAACATGCCGACGCCGTAGGCCACGTGATCAGGCGATGCGAGCACCGCGACTGCCTCGGGTGACATCGAGAACCGCTCGGGTGAGACCGACGTGTCGACCTCGACGATGCGAGCCGCAGCCTGGTTGTGCGACCACTCTCGCACCCACCGCTCGTTCAACTCCACGGCCGCTGCCAACTCAGCGGTCGTGACCGGCGCCTCGAACGCCGCCAGCGCTTCGTACAGCCCCAGCTTGTCGCCGAGGTGCACCATCCCCGCCGTCACCGCTCCGCTCAGGTGCGAGAACAGCCCGAACGAGAACATCTTCAAACGGTCGGGGTCGACGTCGGCGCGATAGGTGTGCGTGTCGTGGGTCATGTCGCGACCGTAGATCTCGGCGCATCGGTCATGCCTCCTCGAGCCGCCTCGAGCCGCTCGGCCCAGCATGTGGCGGGCGTGTCGCCACATCACTACGGTCGAACCATGCACCTTTCGATGGGTGTGTTCGGTGGAGTGTGGGCCAACTCCGACTCCGGACCACAGCGACCTGGATCGGCGACGCAGTCCAAGGTGCTCTCGCGCCTGGCGCTGACGCCGAGACAGCCCGTGAGCTTCGAAGCAATCGCGGAGGCCATCTGGCCGAACCAGCCCTTTGCCGACGTACGACATCTCCTGCAAGTGCACGTCTCGGGCTTACGCAAATGGCTGCGCGTGACCTGCGGGGCGGAACTCGCCGACCAGATCGAGACGCGCCGAAACGCGTATCGACTCAACGCACCGGCCGGCCACATCGATTGGGAAGCGTTCGGTGAACGAATCACCGACGGACAGCTGGCAATGATCGACAAGCAGTTTGGTCGAGCGATCGAGATGTTCCGCTCGGCGCTCGAGCTGTGGGACGAGCCGTTCGTCGAGTTCGATGGTCACGATGCCGCGAACGCTCAGGTCAGTCTGTTGCGATCGCAGCGCGAGCTGGCCGAAGACGAACTGAGCGAGGCCCAACTGCTCGCCGGGTCGACTGCCGAAACGGTTGCGACGCTGGAGGCTCGCGCGCTCCAACACCCCTACCGCGAACACACACACCGCCAGCTGATGCGAGCGCTGTACGCGATCGGGCGCCACGACGACGCCATCGCCGTCTTCGAGCGAATCGACGGCGCGCTTCGAGATGACCTTGGCATCGACCCGGGCCCCGAACTCCAGGCGGTGCACACTGCAGTGCAGACCGGGACGCTGGTGGTGGCCCCGTCGCACACTTCACGCGCACCGGCGGACCCGGACGCCTCCGACACGTTCCCCGAACTCGTGGGACGAGATGAAGAACTCGCCACCATCCGCCGCGCTCTTGCGACGCCCGGCACGGTGTTGGTGTGGGGCGAAGCTGGATCTGGCAAGAGTCGCCTCCTGCATGACGTGATGGCCGCGACCATCCGTGACGCACCCGAACGTCGATGGATCGAGTGTTGTGCTCTCCACGACCGGTCAGCATCTCCACTGTGGTTCATCCGGCACGCCCTCGGGGTGGAAGCGGACGACGACGCGACCGACGTCTACGACCTGAACGCGGAGATGATCCGCGAGCTGGGCAGCTCGCCAGGCACCGTCTTGACGATCGACGACTTCCAATGGGCCGACGAGGCAACGATCGACTTCGTCAGCCAACTCGCTCGATCGCCACGCCTCGATTCCACGATCGTTCTCGCGCTGCGGTCTGCCGAAATCGACGCCACAGGCAGCGCCGGCCGCGCAGCGACCACGATGGGCCTGCTTCCGGGCTCGACATCGGTCGTCCTCGAGCCGCTCGGACTCGACGCGATCTCGCAGCTGGCGGAGCGCGCCCAGTCATCGGTTCCTGCCTCTGTGCTCCTCGAACGTTCCGGCGGCAACGCGCTCTACGTCACGGAACTGCTGCGGTCGAGGGAATTGCTCGGCGCGAGCGGCGACGTTCCATACGGCGTCTCGGCCGTCTTGGACGAACGGCTGACCGCAGTCGCACCGTCTGCTGCACGTGTGTTGAGCGTTGCTGCCGTCATCGGGCAGCGGTTCGAGATCGATCTCCTGATCCGCGTCGCCGGCGAGTCTGTGGAGCGGGTCGTCGAGGCGGTGGCTGCGGGACGCTCGCTCGGCATCGTCACGAATGACGAGCATGAACAGGCAACGTTCACGCACGCACTCATCGTCGATGCGCTCGCTGCCCGCCTGACCCAAGTGGAGCGATGCCGGCTCCACGACGCGATCGCTGCGGTTCTCGAACGCCGAGCCGACGGTTCGTCAGGCGGACCGGAGCGAGCAACACACCACGCTCTTGCTGCCTTTCCTCTGGGCGATCCTCATCGGGCGGTGCGACTCTCTCGTCAAAGCGGTCACGCATCGGCTGCCCGGCTTTCCTTCGCAGATGCACGGGGGCGCTACGCGGCAGCGATCGACGCTGCAGGCCTCCTCGATGACGACGACCGGGCCGCGATCATGCCCGCGTTGCTGAGAGAACTCGGTACGAGCACGGTCGGAGCCGGCATGACCGAGGAGGGCCAGGAACTCCTCCGACGGGCGATCCGAATGGCATCGGAGGCCGGCGACGACGAACTCGTCATCAGTGCGACGGCGGGCTTGGTCGAAGGTCCATCTCCGCTGTCGGTCGCCGACGACGAAACCATCGATCTCGTCACGCAGGCGGTCGAGCGCACAGATGGTGCCGTGACCGTCGAGCGGTCACTGATGCTCGCCTGGCTCGCGGGTGTGAGGTATTTCAGCCACGACCTGGCCCACTGCAGGTCGCTCGCTGACGAGGCACTCGCCATTGCCGACACACTCGATGACGCGCACGCGCGGGCGTACGCGCGCTTCGGCAAGTGGCTCGCCACACTCGGTCCGGAGGACGCTACCGAACGACGCACGCTTGCCGAGGAGGTGCGCGCCCATGCCGCGGTATCTGGATCCCTCGTTCATACGAATTTCGGGCACACGATGGGGGCGAGCACAGCCTTCGAGTTGGGCCTTCTCGCCGAAGCGCGCCAGCTCGTCGGTGCCGCCACCGACCGGATCGCAGACGTGCAGGCACCGCGCCTGAGCTGGGCCGTCGACGGGTACAACGTGCTGCTGGCGATCGCCGAGGGCAACCTCGAAGAGGCTGAGCTCGTTGCGCAACGGACCGTCGAACACGTTGGCGACTCCGGCAATGCCGTCAACGTCACGAACGCGATGCGCGCGTTCGGGGCCCAGCTCGTCAACATCCGGCTCCTCCAGCAACGGGGTGCCGAAGCAGCAGGTCTGCTCGATGATCTGGTCGCGGCTGAGCCCGACCAAGTCGCGAATCGGGCGGCGTGGATCACTGGCCTCGTCCAGGCCAAAGACGACCGCTCGTCAGAACTCGTGCACAACATGATCGACCGAGCGATCGACGCGCGGACCGACGTCCTCACCACTCCGGCACTCGGACTCACCGCGGAGGCCTTGTGGTTGCTGACTCAACGCGGGGAGGCGGTCGACGAGTCGGCAGCGCAGCGCCTGGTGGAGCGGATCAGACCGTTCGAGCACATGCACGTCCACATCAACGTGTTCGGGACCGGCGGGTTCTACTGGGGAAGCCTGTTGCACGGCCTCGCCCAAGCTCAGACGGCGGCCGGC
The DNA here is from genome assembly GCA_938049325.1 of uncultured Ilumatobacter sp. Lineage (GTDB taxonomy): Bacteria > Actinomycetota > Acidimicrobiia > Acidimicrobiales > Ilumatobacteraceae > Ilumatobacter_A. The sequence continues at coordinate 9,129 of CALICC010000353.1, forward strand.
GATCGCTCCACCGCCGCGGTCACGTTTCGACGCGCGATCGACGAGCACCAAGCCGTAGGCGCACGCGAGTTCGAGCAACGATCACGATCGGCGCTCATTGCGCTGTGAGATCCGATCTGGTGGTGATCTCAGCGGGTGCGCTGAGACGAGTCGAGGTGCTCGACGTCGCTGAGCTTCGTCAGGCTGAAGGTGTGACCGTCACCCAATTCGAGTGACTCGAGACGACTGATCGAGGTGTGGCCGAGCACGAATCGATCCCATTCCCAGGGGGTGGGCACCAAGCCGAGTAGATGAGCGATCGACGTCGAGTTCGTACCTGCGTGTGCAACCAGAGCGATCCGTCGATCGGGCTCGGCGATTTGCCACACCGGCAGTTCCAACGAGGAACGAACGACGCCGCGCTCCGTGAAGAATTCGGTGGCACCGGCGTGGATTCGTGCCGTGAACTCGCGGACGGACTCGCCGTCGGTGAGACCTTCCCACCGACCCTCCGCAGGCCTGCCCGCCATTTCGGCGTACGCCGCCTCGGCCTTTTCACGTGGCGTCCCGTGCCACGCCGGATCGCGAATCTCTTCGAGCCAGGGAGCAATCGTCTCCTGTCGCCCCAGCGCTTCGAAGAGCGGGGCTGCGGTCTGTCGAGCGCGTACGAGTGGCGAGGCAAACACCTCGTCGAACTCCTCGTCGGCCAAGGCCGTCGCCATGGCGCGTGCCTGCTCGTGCCCGAGCTCGGTGAGCGGCGGGTTCTCGACGTTCAGGCCGTCTCGGCTCCACTCCGGCTGACCATGACGTATGAACACGATTTCCATGACGCAACACTAGGTTGACCGCGGTGGAGACCGACCAACCTCAACGCAATGTCGCTGGTTGGTACCCCGATCCCGTCGGCGATTTTGAGCTTCGCTACCACAACGGAACGCGATGGACCGGCGACGTGTCGACCGACGGCGAGCGCTTCGTCGCTCCGCTCGCTCCCCCGCCAGCACCTTCCCGGCGTGGACGGGGAACGCTCGCCCTCACCGCGGCCGTGGTTGCGTTCGCAATCGCCTGGATCCCGTTCGTGTGCGTCGTGGGCGCCGTGTTCGCCGTGGTTGCGATCAGCCTCGCCTTGCGCGACCGTCGCGACGCGGCCTCTCGGGCGGTGGCGACGGCTGCCCTCATCGTTGGTTCGTTGGCGCTCCTCATGGCGGCGGTGGGCGTGTGGCTCAGCGTCGTCGTACTCCGTGCCGTCGACGAATACCAGAATCCCGGCGACTACGACGTCCAGATCGACGCCTGCGAAGAGTTCGACGGTGGCTCGCGAGCAAACGGCTCCATCACCAACCTCAGCAAGGACGAACGCAGTTACGTCGTCACCGTCGAGTTCAACGACGACCGAACCGCCGACACGAACGTCGACGACGTCGAGCCCGGCCAAACCGTCACCTTTACGGTCGCTGAGGATCTTCGATTCGCTGACCTCGAGTGCCGCGTCTCATCGGTGACCGGCCCCGCACCTTTCGGTTTCGACCTCGACAACTGAGTAGGTCAGACCGTGGTTGCCGAGATCCACGCGTCGTGGAGACCGCGGTACACACCCTGTGCAGCGATCAGCTCCGTGTGGCTGCCGTCTTCGACCAGCCGGCCTTCATCGAGTACGAGCACACGGTCGGATCGTGCTGCGGTGGACAGACGATGAGCGATTGCAATGGTGGTTCGGCCTGCCGCCAGCCGCTCGAGCGCCCGAGCGATCCTGACCTCGGTCAGTGCGTCGACCGATGAGGTCGCCTCGTCGAGGATGAGAACATCGGGGTCGGCCAGACCAGCACGAAGCAGGGCAACGAGTTGGCGTTCGCCTGCCGACAGCTGCTCACCGCGTTCGCCCACGCGGGTGTCGAGACCGTCTTCGAGTGACTCGGTCCAGTCGGCGACACCGAGACTGTCGATCACGGCCTGAATCTCGTCTGGCGTTGCGCCGGGGCGAGCGAAGCCGATGTTCGCTGCCACGGTGTCGTCGAACAGAAACGGTTCCTGCGATACCACGACGAGCCGCCGGCGCAGCTCGACCGGATCGACCTGCGTCAGGTCGACACCACCGAGTCGGATCGAGCCGCTGGTCGGATCGGTGAACCGCGCGATCAGACGTCCGAGCGTCGTCTTTCCGGAGCCGGTTTCCCCCACCATCGCGACCTGCTGGCCCGCTGGAATGCCGAGGTCGATGTGCTGCAGAACATCGACCTCAGAGCGCGGATAGCGATAGACGACGTCGTCGACGTCGATCGTTAGCTTGCCCGGCGGCAACGGGGTGGGCCGCTGTGGCGCTGGCGGCCCAACCGGCATGTCGAGCACGGTCAAGATCCGCCGCAACCCGGCCACCGCCGTCTGCGTCTGATCGATGATCTCCGTGAACTCCGCGATCGGCTCGAGGAATCGGTACGTGAGGAACACGAAACCGACGAGCGCTCCCGCGGTCAGTCCGCCCACAGGACCGCGCTCGACGCCGACCACGACGACCGCGGAGACGGTGAAGACCGAGAACACCTCACCCGATGGGAACAAGAACGCGCCGAACCACGCAGCCTTGACCTGTTCGCGCGCCTTGTTCTCGGTCGC
>CALICC010000354.1 GCA_938049325.1 uncultured Ilumatobacter sp.
CGCCAGCCGCCGACGCTCACACAACGTCAGCCAAGTCAGCCAAAGCCGCGGCCGCTGAAGCGAAGAAAGCCGCGAAGGCTGCCAAGAAAGCCAAGACCAAGGCAGCCAAAACCAAGGCACCCAAGACAAAGGGTGCGAAGGTCAAGACGACCAAGGCGAAGCCGGACAAGAAGGCCAAGACGGCCAAGGTCAGCTCGACCAGCAAGACGACCGCGAGCGGCGAGCGCTCGCCGGTCGTCATCATCGCCCTCGTCGCGACGCTGATCGTCGCAGCACTGGGCGCTGGATGGTTCTTCCTCCTTCGTGACACATCAGCCAGCGAGCCCGAAGTTGCCCCCGTCGCGGCCCCCGTCCGCTTCTCGCTTCCGGAAGCCCTCGCGCACGCACAGAATGCGCAGGCCATGCAGTTCGACGTCAACGCCACGATCGACGGCGTCGGCTCGACGATCACGGCACAGGTCGACCGGTCCTCGCGGCTGATGTCGGTGACGACATCGACCGCGAATCTCGGCGATCTCGATCTTCCGGACTGGATCAACGTGATCGTTGACAGCACCAACCGAGACGCGTACATCGAGAGCGCGACGCTCGCCGCGATCGACCCGACCATCACGACCGACTGGACGCGTATCGACCTCGACGACACGTCGCTGTCAGGTGTGATCGACGTCCGGCCGCTCACCATCAATCCACTCGATGTCGCCGACCTCCTGACCACGACCGATACCACCGACCTCGGGCGGGAGACCGTCGGCGGCGAAGATCTGCAGCACTTCCAAATGCCGGTTGATGCGTCTCTGATCCTTCTCGACACCACGTCGAACGTCGTCTCACTCGACGTGTGGATCAACAGCGACAATCAGATCCGCCGTGTCGGATACACCGACCCCAACAACGCCACGACCTTCGACATGACGATCATCGTCTTCGACCGACCGTTGCAGATCACAGTGCCGGCTCCGGCCGACAGCACCGACCTCAGCGAGATCACGGGCGGCTGACCGGCTACCGGCCCGGCGCGTGGGACGAGCTCTCGACCGTTCCGCCGTAGCGTGTCGGTCATGGCCGAACAGTTCTTTCCGTATGACATCGACGGTCGATGGAAGGCTCTGCTGTTCCCGCTTCGGGTCAAGGAGACCGACGGGGTGACGCTCACCGACGACACGGTGCGCGCGACCTTTGGATTCTGGAGCGTCGAAACATCGCGATCGAACGTCGTCGGAACGGCCATCACCGGACCACATCGGTGGTACACCGCCGTCGGCCTTCGACTGAGCTTCACCGACGATGGCTTGACCTTCGGCACGAACCACCAGCGCGGGCTCTGCATCGAGTTCGCGACGAAGATTCCGAAGGTGATCGGGCCGCGAGACCACTCTGCACTGTGGGTCAGCGTGGCCGACCCCGACGCCCTCGCCGTGGCGCTGGATTAGTCAGACGAACTTCGCGAACACGTCGAGCGGTTCGCGCTCCGACTCGACCGAGTTGATCGGATGATCCGTGTCGGCCTTGCCAATCGCCATGCCACAGAAGATGCGTTGTTCCTCGGGCGCACCAACGAATTCGCTGACCGCCGGCTCGTGCACCGCCCACGCTTCTTGCGCGCAGGTGTCGAGCCCAGCCTCTTGAGCGAGCAGCATGAAGGTCTGCAGGAACATGCCGAGGTCCGACCACTGCGGCGGCCCCATCTGGCGGTCGATGAAGCAGAAGAATGCCGCGGGCGCTCCGAAGAAGTCGAGGTTCTTCGCGAATTGGGCAAGACGGCCGGCCTTGTCTTCACGGGCCACACCGATTGCCGCGTACATCTGCTCACCGATCGCGAACCGTGAGGTTCGGTAGGGCTCGGTGATGCTCGGCGGGTAGATGTCGTACGCAGGCATCCCCGGATCACGGTCGGTGATGAACTCGCGGAACCGGGTCATCGACTCCCCGTTGACCACGTAAATCCGCCACGGCTGCACGTTGCCGCCCGAAGGCGACCGCGAGGCGGTGATCAGCAGTTCGCGAAGCGTCTCGTCGCTGACCGGATCGGAACGAAACGCCCGGGTCGACTTACGGCGGTTGACGGCTTCGGTAACGTTCATCGCCCCATTGTGTCAACCACGGGCCGAGGCTCCCCTGTCGACGAATTCGGGCCTTTGATCGGTCAGGACCCGCGACGTCAGCCGTGTGGCGTGAGCAACGCCTTGTCGCCGGTCGCCATCAGCGCGTAGCGACGCACGGCGTCGGGTTCGACCGCTTGCTCGAGTGTGAGTCGGACGCCGTAGACGCTGGCGAACGTCGTGCCGATCTCATCGGCCACGCGCTGACGAAGCCGCTGCGTGCCCTCATCGCCGAGCTTGGCGAGGAACGGAGTCAACAACCAGCCGCCGATCGACCACGACATGCCGAAGTTTCGATTCAGCAAGGTCGGTGAGCGGTCGAGGCCACCGTAGACGTACACCTGCTTGAGCGTGTCGGACCCGTATCGACTGAACGAAGCACCTTCGCTCGCGACGCGTTCCATCGTTGCGAGCAGCGTGCCGGCGATGTCTCCCCCACCGATCGCGTCGAACGCAATCGTGGCGCCGGTGACTCGTAGCGCTTCGGCCAGATCGTCGTGGAACGTCTCGGCGGCGGAGTTGACCACGTGAACAGCCCCTTGGGAGCGCAACAGCTCGACGTGTTCGGGTTTGCGCACGATATTCACGAGTCCGACGTCGTCGTTCAGACAGATGCGGTTGAGCATCTGACCGAGGTTCGACGCGCCCACCGTATGCACGAGCGCGGTGTGCCCCTCCGCCCGCATGGTTTCGACCATGCCGAGCGCGGTGAGCGGGTTGACGAAGGGCGCCGCCGCCTGTTCCGGCGTCGTCCCGTCCGGCATGAGCAGACACTGACTGACATGCACGGTTCGAAACTGGGCGTACGAATTCCCGGAGACGAATCCGACGGTCCGCCCGAGTAACGCTTGTGCTGCCTCGGATTCGCCGGCTGCCACCACGACGCCGCCGCCCTCGTTCCCGACCGGCATCGCGATGTCGAACCGTGCAGCGAGCGCGGACAGGCCCGCGGTGATCGGCAGCGTGACCCCCGGTGCGTCGACCGAGCCCGACTCGACCGCACCGCTCACATCCCCACCGGCGAGCAACATCCCGAGGTCCGAGGGGTTGATCGGCGCGGCTTCGATCCGAACCACGACCTGTTCGGGGCCGGGCGCCGCCAGATCTGTGGTCCCGATCGCCAGGGTGACAGTTCCGTCACT
>CALICC010000355.1 GCA_938049325.1 uncultured Ilumatobacter sp.
GACCTTGTTGATCAGCTGCGTGACCAGCCGGTTGTTGTACACCGGGTCGGGCATGACCTCCCGGCGCTGGGCTGCTGCACGTCTTGGCATTCCGTCACTCCTCTGCTACACGGCGGTGCCGCCCGATTCGAACGGAACGGCCCGCGCGCTTGCCAGTCCTACTTCGGCTTCTTGGCTCCGTACCGCGAACGCGCCTGCTTGCGGTTGTTGACAGCAGCGCAGTCGAGCGCAGCACGGATGATCTTGTAACGAACACCCGGCAGGTCCTTCACGCGACCGCCACGCACGAGCACGATCGAGTGCTCCTGCAGGTTGTGGCCTTCACCGGGGATGTACGCGGTGACTTCGATACCGGAGTTCAGACGAACACGGGCGACCTTGCGGAGCGCGGAGTTCGGCTTCTTCGGCGTGGTCGTGTACACGCGGGTGCACACTCCACGACGCTGCGGGCTGCCCTTGAGCGCCGGCGTCTTCGACTTGGTGACTTTCGAGCTGCGCCCCTGACGGACGAGCTGCTGAATGGTTGGCATGTACGAAACCTCGTTCGTTCAGGATCGGCGAGTGCAGCAGGCACACGCTCGACATGTGGTGAGTTGGACGCACTGGATGTGCATCCGCCATACAGCGACCGACGTACGGAACCCTCGCTGAAAGGACCACGCAATGCTACGGACGCATCGTTGGTCGCGCAACGCGTCGTTCGTCGCGTCGGTCGACAGGGACGCGCGAGACTTCTGCGATGAACGCCGACGCGCTCGAGTTCCACGCGAGTCCCGGACGCTTCACGACGATGGCACCGGGTGACTTCTCGAGTGCCGACATCGCCGAAGTCGTTCGTGTGGTGCAGGGTCTGCTCGTGTACGACACCGTCGCCGCGTCGCTCTACGAGGTCGACCTGAACAGCCAGCAGGCGGGGACCATCAACATCCGCGACGCCGCCGGCGTGCTGCGTGTCGCTCGGGAGGTCGACGCTCGACCATTGGATGAAGCGCGACCGCCGTCGTGTCGAGTCGGTGCGAGGTGCCATCTGTTCAGCAAGCTCACCGTCGCGTTCTTGCGAGCTGCTGGCGTGGCCGCCCGAGCCCGATGCGGATTCGGCACCATCTTTCGCGACGGCTGGCTGGAAGACCATTGGGTCGCCGAGTACTGGAACGCGGAAACCGATCGGTGGCAAATGGTGGATGCACAACTCGATCAGACGTGGTGCGAGCTGATCGGCTTCACCGGCAACCCGCTCGACATCTCCCCCACCGAGTTCGTGACCGGTGGACACGCGTGGCAAGCGTGGCGCCGCGGCGAGCTCGACGCAGACCGTTGCGGCCTCTCAGCAATCGGCGAGCACGGCGCGTTCTGGATCGCGAGCAACGTGCGACTCGATTTCGCCTCGTTGAACAAGGTCGAGATGCTGCCCTGGGACATCTGGGGAGCCGGTCTCGAGCCGGGTGAAGAACCCAGTGACGCGTTGCTCGCGCTGTTCGACGAGATCGCCGAGCTCACCACCGACCCTGACGATCGGTTCGCCGAGCTACGCGACCGCTACGAGCGCGACGACCAGTTGCGGATGGATGGCACCGTGTTCAACGTGAACACCGGCCGCACGGAGACCGTTGCGTAGCTCACTTCGAGTCGACGCCGAGCGGCACCGGTCGGTCAGAAGAGCACCCATTCGGTCTGGACAAGGATTTCACCGTCGGCGCCGAGCACGACGAGACGGACGGGGCCGGGCTCGGCGAGATCGAAGGTGAAGCGACCGAGGTGATCGGTGCGCTGCGAGGTGACGACGTCGCCCGCAACCAGTTCGACGTCCATCTCGGCGGGTGGAATCAGTTGACCGACGAGGCGGCGAGTCGAGTCGTCGATCACCATCACTTCGATCTCGACGCCCGGTGCCTGGAACGTGACTTGTCGATTGACGTCTTCGGATCGGACGCCCGCGAGTTCGTTCGCCGAATCGAACACCAGCTCTGCGAGCTCGGCGTCGATCGTGCGCCAGGTGAAGGCGGCGCGTGCGCCCGCTGCGACGTGGTCGGGCATCGGGTCAGCAGCCGCGAGTGCCTGGCCGAGCGTTGCGAGCAGATCGTCGTCAGTCATGTCGGGTACTCCGCCCGGTGCTGAGCTGTTCATTCCGCCGTGTCCTTTCGTTGGCGCTGCGCCTGGTCGTCAAGACCAGCCGGAAGCAGTTTCCGCAGTTTCTTGAGACTTCGGTCGCGGCTCGGACCGATGCTGCCGATCGAACGGCCGAGCATCTCGGCGATCGTCGCGTAGTCGAGTGGTGGCACCGTGCAGAGCAGGCGCATCAGTTCTTGGTCTTTCTCGGGCAACTGTGTGAAGGCCCGGAGCACATGACCGAGGGTGTCGTCATCGGTAACGAGTTCGTCGAGACCGGACACGGAGCTGTCGGACGCGTCGGGATACTCACTGAGGCTGATCGACTTCGCCTGCTTCTTGGAGACCCGCAGCGCTTCGTTGCGAGTGGTGGTGGCGAGCCACGAGGCGAGCTTGTCGGGGTTGCGAATGCGGTTGCTGTGTTCGGCGAGTCGGAGCCAGACAGTTTGCACGACATCGTCGGTGAGTGCGCCGAGGCGGTAGCCGCGAGCCACCGACCACACGAGCCCGCCGAAGCGTTCGACGATGTCGTCCCACGCCGACTGATCTCCCTCGTTGACGCGCTGAAGCAACGCACCGACGTCCATGAGCCCCGACTGTACGCGTTCGGCCAGCGCAGACGGTGCTGAGTTGAATCCCACACTCATCAAGAGCGCGCCCGCGATCCCCTGATACACGATTTCTCAAGATTCTTTTCCGCCCGTTCTGGTCCACCGCCGTTCTGGTCCGCAGCGCTTCTGGTCCGCAGCGCTTCTGGTCCGCAGCGCTTCCGGTCCACAGCTGCGTCGGAATCCGACGCCAGGGCGGACCAGAACGAGAACTGGAACAGAACGGACGGTCCACCAGAACGACGCGGACCAGAACGACGCGAGTCTCGGCGGGTCAGCTGCCGAAGCAGATGAACGAGGCCGCGGTCGGGTCGAGTTCACCGTCGGGCGTGACGCTGGCGCGGGCGAGCGCTTCGGCTGGCTCGACGCCAGCCGCGAGATGTGTGTGGAGTCGCACCATCAGTTCGACCGAACGCTCGTCGTTCACCGGTGTGAGCGGCGCGATCACCGACGACACCCCGAGTTGCACCAGCGCACTCGCCATGCCGAGCAGCGCTCCCCCGTCGAGCACCGCGTTCTGACCCGCGTTACACGCCGACATCACGATCGTGTGTGGCAGCCGCTCGCAGCGCTCGAGGTCGTAGAACGTCAGGTCGCCGTCAGCCAGACGGAGCGAGGAAAAAAGGGGGCTGTCGGCACGGAACCGCCCGTGGCACGCAAAGTGTGCGATGTCGACACGCTCGAGTTCTTCGAGCGCGTGCGCCACCGTCGCCAACTCGGCAACGTGGCGATCGACAGCGCCGACCCCGGCGATCGCGAGGATCTCGGGAACAGCGAACGGCAGGTCGGGACCGGCGAGTAGCCCCAGCGACACACCCGTCCGGCGCGAGGTGTGTGCGCGCCACCATGACATCAGGCTGGGCGCCACACAGATCGCTCGGCCGCGAAGACTGCTTGCGGCATTCCACGGCATCGCATGCAGCGCACCCGTCGGCACGATGACAACTGGAGACCGATCGTCACGCACCTGCTGGGGAAGGTGACGTTCGGCGATCACATCACTCGACTCGACGACCATGAGCTGGCTCGCAGCAACCGACGCTGCCGACGCGCCGGACCGGTTCAGGCGACCGAGTCCAAATTCGAGCTGATCGAGATGACCCCGAAGATCCAACTCACCAACTCGATGTAGTCGCGTCCGGCGCGCCGTCGCAGAGACCGCCACCACCTCGTCGTTGACGTCGACGAACTCGACAAGCCGGCGATCACCGAGGCCACTGAGAGGAATCCTGAGGTCGAGAGAACCGGGATTCGATTTCACAGAGGAGCGTCGGGCGCTGCGTCGCAACTGTGACTCGATCGAGGCGAGCTCAGCGTCGACAACACTTCGGTCGCCCACGGGCGAGTCCCGCTCGGCCGAACGGGCGTGCGAGATCGCGCGATATCGAACCAAGAGTTCTTGTGCCTCCGCCGACGCGGCCGCGGGCCGCGCTCGCGGGAGCAATGACGTCGCCCCTCTCCCCTGCTCGGCTCGCACCAACAGCTCGCGCGGCCGGCCATCTCTGAGTGCGATCGCGGCGCCCAACTCAGCGAGCGCGCGTCCGTGGGCAACTCCGTACGCACGAAGCTCAATCGCGCCGACCGCTGCCTGATTCTCCGCGAGAAGTGCGAGCCCTTCCGTGATCGCTCGCCGTGCGCTCCGGTCGTCCGCGCTCAGCGTGTGAAACGCCGCCCTGATCAAAGCGAAACCGGATCGCTCGACAGCGGTCGGACCGGGCCGCCGGTGCCGGCAGACATCGAGCACCGCCAACGCTCGTCCAGCCTCGCCCTCATGGATCAACGCGTCCACGGCCACCACTGCAGCCGACACCGCATCATTGGTCCATCGTCGGTCGACCAAAGCCCGGGCCACCGCTTCTGCTCTGCCCCCGTCGACGCGCCGGCGATCGCGACCAGCTGCCGACTGCAGTTCGATCAGCTCAGCGAGCAGACACCATCCCGCTCGGTCCGACTCAGAGAACAACGCTGAGGCGTGTGCCGCCAACTCCCCGGCACGATCGAATTCGCCGGACCGAAGATGACACCGTGCGCTCAGCAGTGTCGCGTCCGCGATCTGAACAACATTGGAACCGGTATGTGCCAGCTCGAGCGCCCGATCGACTTGCTCGCATGCGTCGTCGATCAGGTTTGCGTCGAGCAATACCCGGGCTCGATCCATGAGCACTGTTGATCGGAATGCCTCGGTGTGGTCGAGCGACTGCAGGTGCGTCTCGGCAAGGCCCATCTCGGTGAGTGCCCGCGGAATGTCCCCCACCCGTGATGCCGCGTACCCGAGATTGTGATGCGCCTGCGCCACGAGCGACTGCTGCCCGAGGTTCGCAGCAAGTTCGCGGGCCGATTCAGCGTGTTCGAGTGCAGCGTGATGCTGATTGTCGGCGCTCAGAACGACGCCAAGATTGAGGTGCGTGCGGGCCAATGCAAGGTGCTCGGCGTTCTCACCAAACAGACCGAGCGCAGCGTTCAACTGACGGATGGCCCCGCGCACGTCATCGCGCAGGAAGAGCACGAGCCCACGCTGCAACTGCAGGTGCCCGAGGTCTGCCCCATCCACATAAGGTTCCGCTTCACCGAGGAGGACGATGGCTTCGTCTGAACGACCGAGCTGAGCGAGCGTCCACGCGAGCGTTGTGGCGATACGTGCGGCAATACGGGTTTCACCAAGGTCTGCGGCGGCAGAACGCGCGTCGGACAACGCTTCGACGGCGTCGGCCACATCGCCGAGTTCGCGCAGCGCAAGACCAACGGCCCACCCCGCGACACATCGCTCAACGGGATCGACCGCGACGTCTGAGCGCCGAATCTCTGCCTCGCGCAGCACTCCGTCAGGATCGTCGTAAGCACGATCGACGAGCCTCCTCGAATCCCGCACGACAGCCACCGGGGAGATGATAAACCTACGTCAACCGGCGCGACCGGACGGACTTCGGAAGGAACACATCATGTCGAAGAACTATCGGGCTGCGGCCGCTACCCCGCCCCTCATTGCCGACATACCGACCAAGGTCGGACAGCTCAATGACTACCTGTTCGACCGCAACATCGCTGTCGGACAGGGGCGCGACGGCGCCTCGGTTCTCGTTCGCCCGGGCATCGTGATCCTCCGACCCGTGAGCGGGAACGCAGCTGCTCGGATCGCAGAGCTCGCGGAACAGAACGGATGGACGCTGACTCCTCGGCTCGGAGGGTTTCAAACGGTCGAGATTCCGGCTGCCGCAGCGAACATCGCTGGTGAACGGCGTTACTCCGTCCGAGAGATCTCCAGGCTTCTCGAGGCGCTTGACGAGTTCCAACCGTCACCCGTCTACGTCTACGCCGGAGCCGTCTCCGGCAGCCCGTTCCTGTCGGGCAGCCCGTTCCTGTCGGGCAGCCCGTTCCTGTCCGGCAGCCCGTTCCTGTCCGGCAGCCCGTTCCTGTCCGGCAGCCCGTTCCTGTCCGGCAGCCCGGCGCCACTGAATTCAGCGGTACCGGCCGACGCTCCAACCAATGTGCGCAAGCGGCTTGATCTCGACGGTGTACCGCGCCCCAAGGTGCTCGTGCTCGACACGGGGCTCGCCGTCAACAGCAATCGGAACGTCGAACATCCGCTACTTGCGCCCGCGTGCGTTCGCCACCCCGACTGGCGGTCCGAGCCGAGCGAAGACGCCACCGACGACGACGACGAAGTCGACGTCACCAAAGACAGCCGCCGCGAACTGCAGTCCGGTCACGGCACGTTCATCTCGGGCGTCGTCCATCAAGTGTGCCCCGACGCCGAGATTCACGTCGATGGCGTTCTCTCGAGCCATGGCTTCGGCGACGACATCTCCGCTGGCGAGGGACTCTTTCGAGCGCTCACCAGAACCGAGAACACGATCGACATCGTGGTCATGAGTTTCGGCGGTTACACCGCCGACGACAACCCTCCACCACTTGCCGCCTACATCGACGCCGCCCTCGACGAACGCGAGCGGCTGTCCACGAAGAGGACCGAGTCTGGCGAGTCACCGCTTCCTGGATTGCTGCTCGTCGCTGCGGCAGGCAACAACAACTCGCCACGGCCGATGTTCCCGGCCGCTCTGGCAAACGTCGTGAGCGTTGGTGCAACTGACGCCGAAGGTCGGGCGTTCTTCTCGAACTACGGAGGCTGGGTCGACGCGTGCGCCCCCGGCGTCGACGTCGTCAGCACCTATTTCACCGATTTCTCTGAGGTGATCGAACCGCCGGTCGAGCTCGAGCACCTACACGTCCATGAGAAGGACAAGGACGAACCGACGTCACTTGGGGCCCAAGCCATCAAGCAGGAGTTCAAGGGCTGGGCCAAATGGAGCGGCACGAGCTTTTCCGCTCCTAAGGTCGCGGCGGCGGTTGCTCAGGAGATGTATCTCACCGGTGTCGACGCACCCACGGCCTGGAGCCGACTATGCCACTGGGAAAAGTTCCGCTACGCCGATCTCGGCGTCGTGTTCAACATCCGCTGATCGCCGCGGCGGGACGTGTCGGCAGCGCTCAGCGAACGAACTGTTCCAGGAGCGCTTCGACATCTGCCGCGCTCGTGTAGACGTGCGGGGATATCCGCAGACCTGCGTTGCGTCGGTCGACGGCGATCCGCGCGCTCGCCAGGCGTGCGACCAATGCGTCGGTTGCGATCCCAGGATCGACCACGACGGTGCCGTTGCGCCGCTCCGGTTCGACGGGACTCACGACCATCTCGGATGGAAGCGCCTCGATGATCTGCCCCACGAGGTCGAGATTGCGTTGACGGATCACGTCGATGCCAATCTCGTCGAGCAGCTCGATCGAGCGCGTCGCAACGGCGGCAGGAAGCACCGAGGGCGTTCCGCCCCAGAACCGGAGCGCGTCAGGCGCATCGACGAAATGATGAATGTCGAACTCGAACGGATCGACATGCGAGAACCAACCGGTGTCGACCGGCTTGCACTTCTCGATCACGTCGGGACGACCCCACAAGAATCCCGCCCCTGGGCCGCCGCACAACCACTTCACGCACGACCCGACGACGAATGACGCATTCCACACCGCGAGATCGATCGGAATCACCCCAGCGGACTGAGCGATGTCGACCACGCTGAAGATCTCGCGCTCCGCGGCCAACTCGACGATGGACCGCACCGGCATCAGCTCACCGGTGTTCGAGTGCGCGTGCGTGATCAGCACGATGGCGACGTCGCCGGTCAGCAGCGGCCGCCACGTGTCGACGTCCGTCGGATCGGTATCGGCCGGAACGAACTCGATGTCGTAGACCGATCGATCGACCGCGAACCCGAGTGACGGAAACGCCCGCTCGGCGAGCAAGACCTTCGTTCGCCCCGACCGGCGCGGCAGCGCGCCGAGAACTTTCGTCAGCCCGCTCGTAACGTTCTGCTGCGGACAGAACGATGCCGCGTCGTGGTGGAACAAAGCCGCCAGCGCGCGCCGGAAACCCTCGACCGCCGCGAGCCACTCGTCCCAGACGTGCTCCGGGTCGGCAGCCCAGGCCGCGAAGTGTGCCTCATCAGCCTGTAGCTGCGCGACCTTCGGCTGCAGCCCGACCGAGTGATTCAGGAAGTACGGACCGGGCGGCGCGTGGAAACGCTCGGCATGGCTCACGCGAGCAAGCCGCGCAGCGTCGCGATGTCTGCGTGGCGGGTCACGATGTCATCCCGGTCGGCAGCCAGGCGTCGGTCACGCAACTTCTCCAACGCGTCCAACAGCACCTCGAGCGGCGGTCCGCTCGCTGTGAGGCCCTGCATCTGCTCGTCGGGCAACGCCTTGGACGGTGCGGTGATGAAGTTTGCGACGAGGTCATCGTGGTGTTGCGCGGCGGCCGTGCCGAGCGCGGTGCACACGTCGAGAAACGCGGCCGCGTGCTGCTGGAACCACGGCTCGCTCGCGTGCTCGGCGAGCGACAAGAAGCTGTCGAGCAGATTCGGGTGCCGGAACGACTCGCGGAGCCGACGTTGCTCGTCGGGGGTGAGATACATCAACTTCTCGACGACGACCTGCGAGTACGACGTGTCGGTCGGGTCGCAGAGCCCGAGCAGCATGTCGATCTGGTTGAACGCAGCGAAGTCACCAGCATTGGCACCCCGGTATTCCGTCGAGCCGACCCGGTACGGCTTGTAGTAGGGACGAACGGCGAAGAAGAAGTCGTCCACGTCGAGCGTGTCGGACAGCTCCGTGTTGAGCGCCAACGCATCTTCGAGCGCTCGACGTGCGTCGTTGAGTAGATCGCCCGCAGCCGGGTGCGAGACGCCCATTGGATGAATTCGGCCGAGCGCATCGGCGGCGCGCATGTACGCAAACGTCGTTCGTGTGTTGTAGTCGAGGAAGACCCGCTCGGCGTGTCGCCAGGTGAACGTGCGGTACTTGCCGTTGACCGCGCGGTTGTACGTCTCCATATGGCTCGCAACGAACCGAGGGACAGTGCCGACCGATGCGCCCAGGTGCAGCGCCAGAGCAGATGCTTCGGTCAGGGGCGACGTACGTTCACGCGACGGTTCGGTGATCTCGTGACGGCGGCACGCCGCCATGTAGTAGCCGACGTTGCCGAGCAGTTCGAAGTTGCGATCGAAACCCTCGTCGGTGTTGCCCTCGTCGACCAGGTCGGCGATCAACGCTCGGCCTTCCTCGGTGAGCTGCGCTTTGAGATCGTCGCCGACACCGGCGACAGCAGACCGGTTCGGCAGATCGGCATACAGATCTTCGAGCGCCGTGTTGAGGTCGATGAATCGGCCGCGGATCCACGCATCGAACGCCTGCACTCGCGGCGTGGTCATGGCGTGTGGTTGACGTGCTGGCATCTCGCTGTCTCCGAACCGTGAACGTGAAACGAGAATCGTTTCTCATCTCTGAGTGTACGGTACTCTACGCACGTGTCAACGGCCCCCGACGACGATGCTCTGGCAGCGCTCGCCGGGCGACCGACATCGGATCGAGCCGACAGTCGCACGACGCACGCCAGGCTGATCGCCGCCGTGCAGGAATGGATGCAGGCCCACGGCGCTCCACCAGAACGACTCGTTGACGTCGCGGCAACAGCGGGCGTCTCGACCGCGACGGCCTACCGACACTTCGCCTCGGTCGACGATGCGATCCAAGCATTCGTGCTCCAGCTTCCGACGCGAGCGGTCGAACTGTTCGAGGCGGCAGAGACCACAACCGACGGCGACCCGACGAGCAATCTCCTCCGCTGGAACATCGCGTGGGTCCAAAGCTGTCTCGAGCACGGCGCGCTCGCCGTGCACCTCCGCTCCCCCGTCGGCTTCCTCGAACGACGCGATCTCGGCGACCCCGTCATCACCTACGCATGCGCCCAGATCGAGCCGATCCTCGAACAGCTCGACGGCGACACCACGATGATGCTGTTCGTATGGAACGTCACGAGCGACCCGCGCGAGGTTCTCGACCTCGCCCGGCTCGGCTGGGGTGCCGACCAGATCGCTCGATTCGTCACCGATGCGGTACTCGCGACGCCGCACAACTGAGGCAAACTCAGCGCCCGGACCGGATCACACGAGCGCTGCGTCGAGCTGAAACTCGACTGACGGCCGGCCGACGAAGTAGCCCTGGACCGCGTCGACGCCGAGGCCTGCCACCACGTTGCGTTCTTCGACGCGCTCCACACCGGTCGCGACCACGATCGCGCCGATGCGACGCCCGACAGCGATGAGGTTCGCCAACTGACTGCGCTTCTCCTCGTCGGTGTCGCAGTCGGACACGAAGACGGAGGAGATCTTGATCATCGACGGCTGCAACTCGACGAGGCGCGGGCCGCGGAAGAATCCGTCGCCCGCACGATCGACGGCCACGACGACGCCGCTCTCGCGCAGTTCTTCCAGGCGACGACACAGTTGCTGCACGTCGAAGATCTCTGCCTGTTGAGTGAGCTCGATGACGACGCGACTGCGGTCGAGTCCGTCGAGTACCGCGTTGATCTGCGGATCCAGCAGTGCGTTCGCCGACAGGTTCACGCCGAGGAAGGTCTGCGCGGGCAGCTCCTCCATGCGACGCACTGCGGCGCGCAAGCTGACCAGTTCGAGCTCCACACCCAGGCCGTGGTCGATGGCTTTCGCGAACACTTCGTTCGGGCTCGCGGTGCGACCGAATCGCGCCAGTGCTTCGTACCCGATTGCGACGCCGCCCTCGACGTGTTCGATTCGCTGCACCACGATCTCGGGACTCGAGACATTGCTGAACACATCGCTGAGCGCAAACGCGGCGCCGGTGGCCATGCGGCGTCGGAGACGGTCCGCGAGCTCGGCATCGGTCGTGTTGAGGTCGTCAAGCGCGTCCTCGATCGCGGCGGACACTGCGTCCCCGCACACCGAAGCAAGCCAGTCGGCCTGAGGTCGGGAGATATCAATCATGAGAAGTCACCTGCGGCCTGATATCGAGATTCGGCATGACGATTGTTTCGGCATGAAGTGTCAAAACTTCACCCGAAACGCCGCATCCAGAACACTTCTTGCCAATTGCGACTGCGCCCGCACCCTGAACAACAAACGGCCCGAGCGTCTCCGCTCGGGCCGTTCATCAGTTCATTAGAGGAGGTTGACAGCGCCTCGCACCGTCAGCTCCGTTGTCGGGTTGAATCAGCCGATCGGCTCAGCTGACGCCGGGGCGCCCGCGTCGCTCGAGTAGGTGCCGTGCAGCCCGGCGAGGAACGCCGCCGGATCTTCTTCGCTGCCACCATCGGAGCTGTAGTACGTCATCGGCTCGTAGTCGGGCGCTTCGATGCCGAACTCGCGGTACTTGGCCATGCCGGTACCGGCCGGGATCAGCTTGCCGAGGATGATGTTCTCCTTCAGGCCGATCAGGTCGTCGCCGCGTCCGTCGATCGCAGCCTCGGTGAGGACACGAGTCGTCTCCTGGAAGGAAGCGGCCGACAGCCACGAGTCGGTGGCGAGCGATGCTTTGGTGATACCCATCAATTCCGGGCGGCCCTCAGCAGGACGCTGCGACTCTTCGACCATGCGACGGTTGGTGTCGCGGAAGCGCTTCGAGTCGACTCGCTCACCCGGCAGGAAGCCGGTGCCACCGGGCTCCTGCACGCCGATGCGACGCGTCATCTGACGCACGATCAGTTCGATGTGCTTGTCGTGGATCGACACGCCCTGGTCGCGGTAGACCCGCTGGACCTCTTCGACCAAGTACAGCTGCGTTTCGCGGATGCCCTTGATCTCCATGATCTCCTTCGGGTCGAAGGGACCGTCGACGAGCGGATCGCCCGCCTTGACGTCCTGACCGTCCGTGACGATCGGACGAGCGCCGAGCGGCAGCAGCGTCTCGTGCTCTTCGCCTGCGTCGTCGGTGACGACGCACGGGATGCCCTTGCCTTCGTCTTCGCGCAGGTGCAAGATGCCCGTCGCCTTCGCGAGACGAGCCGAGCCCTTCGGCGTACGAGCTTCGAAGAGCTCGACGACTCGGGGCAGACCACCAGCGATGTCCTTACCTGCCACACCACCGGTGTGGAAGGTACGCATCGTCAGCTGCGTGCCGGGCTCACCGATCGACTGTGCAGCGATGACGCCGACAGCCTCGCCGAGCTCGATCATCTCGCCGGTTGCGAGCGAACGACCGTGGCACATCGCGCACACGCCGAGTTCGGCGTCACACGTGAGCACCGAACGAACCCGCAGGCGTTCGATGTTCGGGTCGTCGCGCAGCGCTTCCATCTCCTCGTCGCCGACGATGGTGTTGCGCGGCAGCATCGAGTACGACTCGCCGTCCTTCTCCATCGGGTTGGCGAGCTCGGTGTCGTTGAGCAGCGCACGGCCGTACAGCTTGGTTTCGAGGTACGAACGACGGTTCGCGGTGTCGACGCCAACGTTTTCGATCCACACACCGAGCGTCGATCCGCAGTCCATCTCGCGAACGATCAGTTCCTGGGCCACGTCGACCAAACGACGGGTCAGGTAGCCGGAGTCAGCGGTACGGAGCGCGGTGTCGACGAGGCCCTTACGAGCACCCGGGGTTGCGATGAAGTACTCGAGCGTTTCGAGTCCCTCACGGAAGTTCGACTTGATCGGACGAGGAATCATGTCACCACGTGGGTTGGCCACGAGGCCACGCATGCCGGCGATCTGACGCATCTGCGTCATGTTTCCTCGAGCACCGGAGCCGACCATCATGTCGATCGGGTTGAACTGGACCTTCTTGAATTCGAGCTCCATCTCCGCCTGCACTTCGGCGGTCGCGTCGGTCCAGATACGGACTTCTTGCTGACGACGCTCGCCGTCGGTGATGATGCCCCGCTTGAACTGGTTCTCGACCTTCTCAGCTTGACGCTCGTACTCCTCCATCATGCCCTTCTTGGCAGCGGGGGTGCGCACGTCGTCGATCGACACGGTGATGCCGGACTGCGTGGCGAACCGGTAGCAGAGGTTCTTGATGTTGTCGAGTGCCGCAGCGACGGTGGCCTTGTCGAAGTTGTCCGAGAGTCGCTCGACGATGACACCCATCTCCTTCTTGGTGATGAGCATGTCGATGTGGCCGAACAGGTCGGTGTATTCCGACGGCAGCGCCTCTTCGAACAGCGCACGACCCGGCGTGGTGTCGAAGCCCTCGCCAGGTCCGGGACGAACCTGAATGGTGGCGTGCAGGTCGAGGGTGCCCTCGTCGTATGCCCGCAGCACTTCCCACAGGTGGCGGAAGACGCGGCCTTCGCCCTTGGCACCTTCGATGCCTTCGGTGAGGTAGTAGCCACCGATGATCATGTCCTGTGACGGAACCGTGATCGGGCGACCCGATGCCGGCGACAAGATGTTGTTCGCCGACAGCATCAGCACGCGGGCCTCGGCCTGCGCCTCTGCCGACAGCGGCACGTGGATGGCCATCTGGTCACCGTCGAAGTCGGCGTTGAATGCCGTACACACGAGCGGGTGGATCTGAAGGGCCTTGCCCTCGACCAGCACCGGCTCGAACGCCTGGATACCCAAGCGGTGCAGCGTTGGCGCACGGTTGAGGAGCACCGGATGCTCCTTGATCACGTCGTCGAGCACGTCCCACACCTGCGGGCGGCGACGCTCGACCATCCGCTTGGCGGTCTTGATGTTCTGCGCCAGCTCGAGATCGACGAGGCGCTTCATCACGAACGGCTTGAACAGTTCGAGCGCCATCTTCTTGGGCAGGCCGCACTGGTGCAGTTTCAGCTCAGGCCCGGTCACGATGACCGAACGGCCCGAATAGTCGACGCGCTTGCCGAGCAGGTTCTGACGGAAGCGGCCCTGCTTGCCCTTGAGC
>CALICC010000356.1 GCA_938049325.1 uncultured Ilumatobacter sp.
TGGGTTGTCGGCAAGCAGTTGGGGAATGCGCTCGAGGAGCTGCTGAACCGGCCATGAGCGATGAAACGCGAACAGCTTGAACGCGGTGGTTCCTCCGAGTGCCAGAACATCGGCCACCGGATCATCGGAGACTGCAGCCGGCATCAAATCGGCGAATCCTGCTTCGTGAGCAAACCCTCGATCCGTTGCGAGTGCGAACGCGAAGTCTTGGTCGTGGCGGCGTAGCGTGGTGACGTATCGGGTTGCGTCGTCGACCGTGAAGCCCATCACGTGAAGGACCTCGGGCTCGTCATCGACGAGCGCGGGGAAGGTGGCGATCATCGATCCGTTGGCGCCGACGATGTGGGTGATCGTCCCCGCCAGTTCGCGGGCAACCGCGACGGCCATCGCTGGCGGCCGACCCGTCGCCAGCACGACGGTATGGCCGGCGGACGACGCGGATTGGAGCGCAGTCACCGTGCGCCTCGTGAGCCGACCGAAGTCGTCGAGCAGCGTGCCGTCCATGTCGAGCGCGATCAGTTTCGGTGTCATCAGTCCCAGTCGATTCTCAGATGGCGAAGCGCATCGCGGAGGATGTTCGCCAGTTCGGGGCGGCGCGGCAGTCGTTCGTCGGGGCGCTCGAGAAGCGGAATGTCGGGAAGGGATTCCCCATCCGGGAGCGCGAGCACGTCCGCGATCGGATCCACGAGCGCCTCGTGTCGTCGTTGCACCTGCTGGTTGCGGCGTTCTTCGCGCCCACGCTCCATGCCGTCGCGCACCAGTTGCAGGTGCCGTCGACGTCGCGGCAGGTCGTCCTCGTCTGCCGTGTCGTCGTGAGCACCTACTTCGTCATCCTCGTCAACGTCGTCGACATCGAACTCGTCGCGCTGGTCGGCGTCATCGTTGCCCCGCCACACGTCGAGGAGCTCGGGCTCGATGAGCAACTCGTCGGCAAACACGAACATGGTTGCCAACACGTGCTTGCACGCGTGGTCGTCCCAGTTGTCGTCGTCCGGGCACGAGCACACGGCGCTCACGTCGCGACGCAACGGCATGCCGTCACCCGGGGTGACCTCGAGCGACGCGATGTAGGGCGTGGACCGCGACCCTTGGACCTCGCAGGTGACACTTCCCCGCTCGATGATGATGTCGAGCACCGAGCCGTCCTTTGCGTACTGCTTGCCTCGGCGCAGACGATGCGGATCGCTCATCTCTGCTGCGAGCACTTTCATCATCGTTGCCGGGAGCCGTCCTGGCTGCTGCGCGCCGTAGGGCTTGCGGGGCCGGCTCACAGATCGGTCTCCAATGTGATGAGGTCGCGCAGTTCGTCGGTGGTCATCTCCGACATCCACGCTTCGCTCTCGGCACCGACGCCGACCACTTGGGCGGCGAGCTTGCGTTTGTCGTCGATGACCTGGCTGACCTTCTCCTCGACGGTTCCCTCGCACACGAGCTTGTGCACGTTGACCGTCTTGGTCTGGCCCATGCGCCACGCGCGGTCGGTCGCTTGGTCTTCGACCGCCGGATTCCACCAGCGGTCGTAGTGGATGACCTGGCTGGCCGCGGTGAGGTTGAGGCCTGTGCCGCCAGCTTTGAGCGACACCAGCAGCAGCGGTGGGCCGACGCCGTCTTGGAAGTCGTCGACCATCTGGTCGCGCCGGCCTCTCGACACCCCACCGTGTAGGAATGGCGCGTTGAATCCGAACTGCTCGGCGACGTGGCGGGTGAGCAACTCGCCCATCTCGCGGAATTGAGTGAAGACGAGCGCGCGTTCTTCCTGGTCGATCAAGTCGGTGACGAGCTCGTCGAACCGAGTCAGCTTGCCTGACCGGCCCGCCAAACGTGAGCCGTCTTTGAGGGCGTGCGCCGGATGGTTGCAGATCTGCTTGAGCCGCATGAGCGCAGCCAGGACGAGCCCTCGACGTCGCATCCCCTTGGCCTGTTCGGCGTCGACGAGAAGTTGATCGACGACCTGCTGATACAGGGTGGCCTGTTCTTTGGTGAGCTTGGCGTAGGCGATCTGTTCGATCTTGTCGGGCAGATCGGGGAGGAGTCGCTTGTCGGCCTTGGTGCGACGCAGGATGAACGGCCCGGTGATGCGGCGCAGCCGAGCGGCAGCGTCGGCGGATGCTTCCGGGTCGGTCGCTCGCTCGATCGGCGACGCATAGTCCTTGCGGAAGCGTTCGAGGCCGCCGAGGATTCCCGGGTTGACGGCGTCGAGGATCGCCCAGAGCTCGCTCAATCGGTTCTCGACCGGCGTGCCCGTCAGTGCGATCTTCTGATCGGCACGCAACTGGCGAACCGCTCGCGCCGCCTTCGTGTTCGGGTTCTTCACCATCTGTGCTTCGTCGAGCACGACGGTCGACCACTCGATGGAACCGAGGTGCTCGATGTCGCGAGGCAGTAGCCCGTAGGTGGTGATGACGAGCTGCAGATCGGGATCGATGAGGAACATCTCGTCGGGGTCGGTGCGCTCCTCGGTGGACGACGCTGCCAGGGCCTTCGCGAGCGTGGCGAGTTGACGATTGCGCTGGGTGCCGTGATGGATGCTCACGTCGAGCTTGGGCGTGAAGCGCTCGGACTCCGAGCGCCAGTTGCGGACCACCGACAGCGGGCAGATCACGAGGTGAGGGCCAGGACGTTCGACGAGGTGCGCCAAGGTCGTGGCGGTCTTGCCGAGGCCCATGTCGTCGGCGAGACAACCGCCGAGACCCAACCGCGACAAGAACTGCATCCAGGCGAGACCGCGGCGCTGATAGTGCCGCAACTCGCCGACGAACTCCGACGACTCTTGAACCTCTTCGAGTCGTTCGTCAGGCAAGCCCTGGAGGAGGCTGCGCACCCAGTCGGTGTCGCTGATCGGTGCGTTGTCGCCGGTCTGGAGCCCATCGGTTGCGGCGTCGGAGCCGACCTCGACCGGTTCGCCGTTGATCTCGATGATGTTGCCGACGCCGTGCACCGTGATCGTGGTGCGCTCTTCGTCGGCGTCGTCGTCGTTGGCGAGTTGCAACAGTTGCAGCGGGGTGACCGTGCTCCGCGTGGTCTTGAGCTCGCGCATCTTGTCGCGCTTGCGTCGGAGCTCGTCGGCGTCGATGCGGACCCATCGGTCGCCGGTGTGGAGCAGCGTGGCGCCCGCTTCCTCGGCGCGAGCGATCTCGGCGTCGGAGATCTCTTCGTCGCCGATGACGAGCTTCCACTCCACGAGTGCCTCGCGGCCGAACTGCTTCTTGCGGTCGTCCTGGGGAGTAGGTGTTGCTTCGCCCGCGACACGCACGCGATGTTGAATGAGGCGCTCGGGGCCGATGAGTTCGACACCCAGCTTCTCCAACTCGAACGGGGCGATGTCGATGAACTGTTCGGCGGTGTCGAGGTCGAGTTCGACGCCGGTCGGTTCGTGTTCGAGTGCGAGGTCCGCAAGCCCGGGGACGACGGGTGCAACGCGGGCCACGGTGTCGCTGAGCAGGTCGGCGAGCGTGTCGAGGTGTCGTTCGCTGCGAGCGACCTCGAGCGCCTGTCCGTTGCGATCCCAGACGTCGCTGGCCGAGCACCACCGCATCGAGTCCACGTCGTCGACCAGTTCGAGTCGCACCTCCCACGGATCGTGGGGGTCGTGCGACATGATCAAGCGCAGTCGAGGTAAGACCACCGGTTCGCCGGTGAGGCGCCGCCGGTGTCGGTCGAGTTCGTCACGGAGCTGGCCGAGCGCGATGTCGAATTCGTCGGTGCCGCCGCGGATGACGTGGTCAGGTTTCGAGAGCGCACCGAACGTGGCGCGCAGCACTTGGGTTGCTGGCTTGCGCCCGCGCCCGATGTCGGCCTTCCAGCCGCCTTGGTACAGGAACGAGCGAGCGACACCATCGACCATGAGCTCGAAGATTCGGCGCGTGTCATGGCCGGAGCCAGCGGTGCAGATCGCCGGTTGTGATCGTTCGAGTTGATCGACGACCTCGCGGATCTCGTCGTCCATCTCGGGAACCCAGCGGGCGACCGTGAAGGGGCCCTCCTCGGCGATGACCGGAGACATTCGTCCTGCCGAGACGACGCGACGGGCGAGTTCGGCGACGCGGGCAAACCAGGCAATGGAGTCGGACAGGAACTCCTCGGCTGGCAATTCGGACAACCACACCGCGATGCCGAGCGGGTCGAGTTGCACCGACGCCGCGTGAAGCGACGGAGGTTGAGGGACCTCGATGGTGATGCGTGCGACGGCGCCGTATGAGATGGGGGAGTCGTGCCAGCCAGATCGGGTTCCGTCGGAGTCGAGC
>CALICC010000357.1 GCA_938049325.1 uncultured Ilumatobacter sp.
AAGCCCCTGCGCCCCGGACCACGCAAAGACGCCAAGCGCAAGAAGCCTGCCCAACAGGGCGGTGGAGAGGGCCGCGGGAATCGCGAGCCCCGCCGTGACGACGCGAAGAAGTCGAAGCCAGCGGAAACGAAGCCAGCCGCCGATGCGGAGCCGAAGCCAGACACTGCCGCCCCATCGCCTGACGATTCCGGGCCCGCCGCTGAACCGGCGACCGAGGCGGCCACGCCGACCTCGGCAGCAGTACCCGCCGAGGCGACTCCCACCCCGGAGTCGGCCTCCGCGGCAGAGCCTGCAGTGGACGCTCCGTCCGACAACGCAGCGCCGACAGCGGACGCTCCGGCGGCCGACGAGGCACCAGCTTCTGACGCCCCGGCTTCGTCGTCGGACGAGACCCCGGTCTCCGACGACGACACAGCCAGCGCCGACTGACACCACGCGTCGAGATTCGTCCGCCGATCGAGGCGCGCCGTATTCTCGACCTTCATGTCAGACATCGTCACCTACGAAGCTCGCGGGCGCATTGCGCTCATCACCTTGAACCGCCCTGATGCCCGCAACGCGGTCAACGGCGACGTCGCTGAGGCGATGGAGGCCGCCATCGATCAGATGGAAGGCGACGACGAGATCTGGGTCGGCGTTCTCCAGGCGAACACCGAAGGTCAGAAGCGCCCGGTGTTCTGTGCAGGCGCCGATCTCAAGGCACTCAACAGCGGTGACGGTGCACGCTTGATGACCGCCCGCGGCAACTTCGCCGGATTCGTGTACCGCGAACGCAAGAAGCCGGTCGTCGTCGCCGTCGACGGACTCGCCACCGCCGGGGGCTGTGAGATCGTGCTCGCTGCCGATCTGGTCGTCGCCAGCACGCAGTCGGCGTTCGGACTCGCCGAAGTCAAGCGCAACCTCGTAGCGGGCGCTGGCGGGCTGTTCCGACTCCCCCGCGCCATCGGCAAGGCCGCTGCGATGGAAGCCATCCTGACCGGCGAGCCGATTCCTGCGCAACGTGCCTACGAACTCGGTCTCGTCTCTCGCCTCGTCGAGCCGGGCGAGGCCACCAACGAGGCCATCAGGCTGGCCGAGCAGATCGCCGAGTCGGCACCCATGGCCGTGTGGGAGAGCCGCCAGGTGGTGCTCGCCAGCCAATACGAAGACGACGACACCCTGAAGAAGATGACGAACGATGCAATGGGTGCGGTGATGGCCTCGGACGACCTCAAAGAGGGTCTCACCGCCTTTATCGAGAAGCGTCCGCCCAACTGGACCGGACGCTGACGCTCAGAGCGTGCGGTAGGTCGTGATCAGTCGGGCGACGATGCCGGCACGCTCGTAGAGGTTCTTCGTGTGTCGGTCACCCGGCAGCGACTGCCCTTCGACCGCGACCGCCCCGCGCTCCTTCGCCCGGCTGATGGCCGTCGCCAACAAGTTGTCGCCGAAGCCGTTCTCACGCGCCTCAGGAGTGACCCAGACCTGATCGACGCGAACGATCAGATCGTCGCCCAGCACCGCCACCAGGTAGCCCACGATCACCGCGCCGATGTGCGCGACCAGAATCTCGGTCGCCGGACGGCTCCCCACGTCGGCCCAGCCACTGGCAACTTCAGGGTGCTCGATGAGCCACCGCTCGCCGCCGCGTTGTCCGACGAGAGCAGCTCGCCCTTCTCGTTCGAGCAATTCGAGTTGCGCGACGTCGTCGGCGTCGTCGACGTCGAACGGACGCACGTCCGGATCGATGACGTCGTTCACGCGTCGGCAGCCAACTGCTCGAGCTTGCCCAGCACGGTCCGCCGACGTCGGTGGGCCGACTCGTATCGTTCGATGGCGTCTCGCTCGGCGCCGTCGAGCCCTGCGAGCTTCGCGACGATGTCGATCGCTGGCAGATGCTCGTAGTCGGGAAGGGCGAGGTCACCGACGTTCGGAACGTCGACGGGTTCGTCGACGATGTCGTCGCGTTGCTCGGCCGTCGAGACGGTCGTCGTTTCCGGTTCGACCGATCGCTGCTCGAGGTTCTCCCGGATCTGCGCAACGCCCTGCGTCACGGCGAGTCGCCCGATGAAACGAGCGTTCGACAGCTCCTGACGCGCTCGCTCGACAGCATCAGGTGCATCGTCAACAAGCTTCACTCCGAGCCCGATCGGCGCGAAGACGAGCACGTCGAGCGCTGCCCGCAACGTGGTCACGGCGTCAGAGCCAGGCTGCGGGTCGCCGGTCATGGCCGACTCAGGAGAAGATCGGGCAGTCGTCGTCGCCGACGGGACAGTTGGGAGCCGAGGCCTTGACCAGCAGGAAGCAGGAGCTGCACATCTGCTCGTTCTGTTGCTTCGGTTGCAAACCTTCGACGCCTTCGGACCGGTCGTTGCCAGCAACGACCTCGTCGTCGTCAGGTTCTTCCTCGACGGCGACCAGACGATCTTTCAGGATCTTGTCGAGGTCTTCTTCGACGTCGTCGTCATCGACGTCTTCCTCATCGTCTTCCTCATCGTCTTCCTTGCGCTTCTTGCGCTTGGTTCGCGGAACGTCGCTCGCATCGTCGTCGTCATCATCATCGTCGACAACCACGTCGTCGTCATCATCATCGGCGACAACCACGACATCTTCGTCGAGTTCGTCCACGTCGGGATCTTCGACAACGTCGGTCTCAGCATCCTCTTCGAGTTCTTCGTCGTCGGTGATTTCTTCTTCAGCCATGTCGTCGTTTCGTCAGTTGGTAGGCGCTGCCAGCGCAGGCCACGTCCGGCGGAGCATACGCAAAGCGCCGCCGCACGTCGGATGGTGTCTGTGTGACACCCGTCACGCAAGGTGCTGAGGTGAGCCGCTCAGGAATCGCGTTTCGCCTCGGCGCGCCGTTCGGCTTCGAGCCGTTCGAGCTCAGGCGCCTCGGTCGTCATGAAATTCATGGCCTCCGCGAGGACGTGATGGCCCGCCTGCTCACCGATCAGACGGTGCATGTCGAGCGCCACACGCCGATACGACGGATGGCCTTGCGGGGACGACCTCAGCTCGAGCATGTGGAAGGCTTCGCGCACGTTGAACTGCATGCTGTACCGCATCCGGTAGGCCATGGCGACCGCGTACGGGGCTTGCTCGGGATGTGCCTCGAGGAGCACGTCGTGGAGTGCGGCAGAACGTTGCATCGTCTCGTCGAAGAGGCCGCCAACGCCCGCCTCCTCCGCCAGTTCCGGGCGCGAGTAGCCGTGGTTCGGTGTCAGCTGCTGCCACTCGATGGTCAGCATCCGGTGCCGCTGCATGTCGCGGAAGGCGCCGTAGTCGCTCAAGATGTCGAACCGATAGAAGCTGCGCTCGAATGCTCGACCGGGCTTGTGGCGACGGTTGGTCCGGTCACCGATGTAGGCCTTGAGCAACGACAACCGTTCGTCGGCGCCGAGCCCACGAACCTTCGCCAAGATCTGGTCTTCGGGCAACGACGAGTGCGAGTAGCAGATCGCCGCGAGGATCTTGTCTTCGGCCTCGGGATCGAAGTCGACCAGCGTCACCTCGGCACTGGGCTCGACGGGCGTCCCCCCGAACAACTCGCGAACGATGGCCCCGGACTGCTCACGAGTGTCGGTGAAGTACTCGCTCCACTTGCCGCCGCGGTCGGGCAAGTCGACGCGCCGCAGGAAGCTCGGGATCACCTTACGGAGCTCATGCAGCATGAGATCGGAGTACGCCCGGGCTTCGGGAAGCGGGTGCGCCCGCATCCTCAACAGCAGTTGCTCGAAGGCTTGACCCGTGCCGTAGATGCCGACGTTCGAGGTCGCTGCAGCCGGCAGCATGCCGCGTACCGCATCGAGCGCCTTGGCACGCGTGGCGGTTCGATACACGAACTCGCTGTCGTCGGGACCACGCTCGATCGTCGAACGAACGTGGTCGGTCACGAACTCGGCGCACTGGCTGTACGCGTCGAAGATCCGGTCGAGATCGCCGACATACCGAGTTCCGAGCGGACCAGCGAGCACCGCCGGGTCACGGTGGTAGCGGTACCGACCGCCAAGGCGACTGTCGTAGGCGATGTAGCGCGTGCTCTGCTCGAGGTAGCTCATGAGGCGCCCCCACTCGAGCACCTTGGTCAACAGATTCGAGGCCTGCTCGCACGCGAGGTGCACGCCGCCGAGCTGGGCAACAGAGTCGTCGCCGTAATCGAAGAAGACGCGCTGGTAGAGCTCCTCGGCGCGGTCGAGTCCGATCGTCGCATCGATCGACTGGTCACCGCTGATGTCGAGATCGCCAACGAACTCGTCGAGAAAGAGCCGCCGCAACGACTTCGGGCTCCGGCTGTATCGAGCGAACAACGCACCCTTCACGACCTCGGGCAAGTTGACCAAAGCGAACACCGGGCCATCGAGGTTCGTGAAATAGCGGCGCAGTACGTCCGATTCAGTTGGGGTGAAAGACTCCGGGACGTACACAGCCACGGGAACAAACACTACGGCCCGTTACGGCCAGCGCACGGCATTGCGCGACCGCTCTGACCTGGGGTGTTGGAGAACACCGCGCAACTTACGTGTACAGGACGGTCGCATCGGGCTCGACCGACAGCGTCAACTGGGAGCACGCACCGATATCGACACCGTCGACGAACACCCGCAGCCGCTCGTCGAACGACCACTCGTGCGAGCGAACCGAGCGGGTGCTGATCATCGGGTGCGGCAGGTGGGCTGCACGCGGAAGCCTCCGGCGTAGCGCCAACCGCTGACGCAGCGACATCGCCGGATCGACGAGCAGCGTCTCCACCCGTCCATCGTTTGGATGCCCGCGCGGTGCGACGTCGAATCGTCCGTAGAACTCGGCGTTCATCACCGCCAGCACCGCGCCTCGGAATACACCCCCGCGCCACCAGGGCCGACGCACGACCACGTGCGCGAGGCCGACGACCGGCAGCGCTCCGTCGAGAGACACACTCACGGTATCGATCGGAAGCGCGAGTACTTCCGAGCGTGCGTCCAAGGGCCGGGCGCCGACCGTACGGAACATGTCGCCGCCACTCAACCCGAGGGGTTGACGGGGGTCGGTCGTCAACGCGGCGACGAAGCTGGTGTCGTCGGCCACGACCACCAGGTCGGCCGGGCGTTCCACCGTGGTGCCCCAGTCGTGGCCCTTCCCGATCGTCACGGCGCTGCCGCCCCGTCGGCCACCACCCCGCGCCGAGCTTCTTCGACCGCCTTGGCCGCCGCTGCGCGCACACCCCGGTCAGGCGCCACCGTCGCCACCTGCCGCAACAGATCGATGAGTTGCTTCATCGTGCGGACGAAGTCACCGCCGGTCAGATCTTCGTCGTCGACGATCTGCGCAAAGCCCTCCCCTGCGACCCACGCATGCGCAATCGACGCAAACGTGGCATCGGGTGGACGGTGTTCGCCCAGCCCGGCGGCACGCTCGGCAGCCTGCAGCTTGGCGCTCATGTCGGCCAGTCGAGTCCAGCGGCTCCGCACGTCGGCGGACGAGAACCATGGAGCAGGTCCGGGCTCGGGACTGCGATGTTCGTAGACCACGCAGGACACGATCGCAGCGACGTCGGCAGCGCCGAGTCCTTCGAGCACACCGGAGCGCAACATCTCCGCAACGAGGAGGTCGCACTCGTTGAAGATGTTCGAGAGCATCTCCCCAGCC
The DNA here is from genome assembly GCA_938049325.1 of uncultured Ilumatobacter sp. Lineage (GTDB taxonomy): Bacteria > Actinomycetota > Acidimicrobiia > Acidimicrobiales > Ilumatobacteraceae > Ilumatobacter_A. The sequence goes on from CALICC010000357.1 coordinate 5,605, forward strand.
TCGGTCAGTGTCCAATCATCGACGTTGGCGTAGCCGAACGCGTCGAGCAGGTCGAGGACACGGTCGAACTCTTGGCCGAGCGAGCTGTTCTTGTCGGCAACGCGCTCGTCGAGGCGAGCGATCTCGGCGGCAACGCGGTCAGCCTTGGCTGCTGCGTCGAGGCGCTGCCGGAGCTCGGGATCACGCGCAACATCGAGATCTGCTGCATCCCGACGCCGCCGCTCGCTTCGATTCGGTCGCCGCCCGGCTGCAGCTGAACGATCTGAGTCGATGTTGGCGGTGCGCAGTTTCTTGGCCACCGCCTGGCGGTAGTCCTTGCGCTGCGGGCTGTAGTTCGGCGGCATCTTGATCGAGCCAACCGATTCGGGGGCAACGTCGAAGTCGTCGGCGGTCAGCTGCATGAGCGCCCCGCCCTTGTTGACGACGCTGAGGCGGACTCCCGACTTCCGATGTGCGTTCGCAACCACGACGACAGGCCCTTTGTGCTTTCCCTTGACCACCCGGATGATCGTTCCCGGCCGGAGCTTCGCCATCGCACCACGCATCTGCCCCGCCGACTCCGAACGGTGCTGTTGACGTTCCTCGGCTTGCTCTCGGCGGCGCTCGCGATACTCCGCGATGTCGCCGTATTCGCTGGTCGACGCAGCCACCAGTTCAGCGTGCTTCTCGCGCTTGCGCTCGAGGCGCGCCTCGAGCTTGACGATGTCGCGGTCGGCCTGGAACTGGGCGAACGACAGGTTCAGTAGACGGTGGGCTTCATCGGGAGCATGCGTCCGGATCAGGTTGGCCGCCATGTTGTACGTGGGCCGGAACGCCGATCGCAGATGGTACGAGGAACTGGAAGCGAGCTGCGCCGCTTCGTCGAAACGAACCCACGGCGACCACAGCACGATCGCGTCGCCCACGTCGTCGAGACCACGCCGACCGGCACGCCCCGTCAGCTGTGTGTACTGCCCAGGCGTCAGCTGTTCATGGTGATCACCGGTGAACTTCGTGAGCTTCTCGATGACCACCGACCGCGCCGGCATGTTGATTCCGACCGCGAGTGTCTCGGTGGCGAACACGACCTTGATCGCTCCGGCGATGAAGCACGCTTCGACGACTTCTTTCATCGCGGGGACCATGCCGGCGTGATGGGCGGCAACGCCGCAATTCAGCTGACGCACGAACCGGTCAGCACCGAGCACCTCGAGGTCGTCGGGGTCGATGGCCGACAACCGCTCGTCGACGATGCCAGCGATGACAGCACGGTCGTCGTCGTCGTTGAGCACCATGCCCGCGTCGACGCACGTCTGCGCTGCCTCGCTGCACTGAGCTCGACTGAAGATGAAGAAGATCGCCGGGAGGAGCTTGCGATCCTCGAGCAGGTCGACCGTGTCGACGCGTCCGGGCGTCGCGAGGCGCCGTCCTCCCTTGCCACCGCCGCTCCGCCCGCTCGAGTGGCGGTCGTCGCGCCGGGGACGGCGGCGAATTGCCGACTCGTCGAGGCGCAGCGCATCACGGTTGAGACCGCCACCGATGAACATCTCCAGCAAGTGCAGTTTGTTCTCGTCGCGATCGGCGACGAGGTATCGGTTGTCGAGCGATACCGGTCGTTTGCGCTCGATGACCGCATCGGTCGGTCCGCGCACCGTCGAAATCCATTCGGCGAGCTCATCGACATTGCTGACCGTTGCTGACAGACACACCAAGCGGATCTGATCTGGGAGGTGGATGATGACCTCTTCCCATACGGGGCCCCGATACGTGTCTTGCAGGAAGTGCACTTCGTCGACGACCACGGTCGCCAGATCATCGAGAGGTCGCTGGGCGTACACCATGTTGCGCAAGACTTCGGTCGTCATGACGACGATCGGTGCGTCGCCGTTGATCGCGTTGTCGCCGGTCAGGAGCCCAACCGCATCCTCGCCGTGAATCTCGACCAGATCTCGGTACTTCTGGTTCGAGAGCGCTTTGATCGGCGCGGTGTAGAACGACCGTCGACCATCAACCCGATCGCCGGCGATCGCGTACTCGGCAACGACGGTCTTGCCACTTCCGGTCGGCGCCGCGACGACCACGTTGCGGCCCGCGTCGAGCGAGTCGAACGCCTCGACCTGGAAGCGGTCGGGGGCAAACGGAAGCCCAGCGATCAGCTCAGCACGATCAGCGCGCACGTCAGCGGTCGTTCGCACTCAGCGGCGCGACCGGCGAGCTCGGCCAATGATGTAGCCGATCAGCACTGCGACGAAGTACAGCGCAATCATCGGACCCGCCAACATCATCAGCGTGACCGGGTCGCCGGAGGGAGTGATCACGGCGGCCAGCACGAAGATCGCGACGATCGCGTATCGCCACGCGAGCAGCAATGCACGCGGGGAGACGACATTGGCCAGTTGTAAGAAAACGAGCAGAACGGGCAACAGGAAACCGATACCGAACGCGAAGATCATGAGCCCGACCAGGCTGATGTACTTCTCGATGCCGAACACCTGATTGACGCTCTCGCCGGACCATGCGATCAGGAACTCGAGCGCACGCCCGACCGTGAAATACGCCAAGGTTGCGCCTGCCCCGAACAGCACCACCGACGACAACACGAACGGGATGGCGTACTTCTTCTCCTTGGCCTCCAGCGCGGGCACGACGAATCGCCAGATCTGCCACAAGATCACCGGCAACGCAACGATGACGCCGCCGTACATGCCGATGCGGATGCGCGCTGCGAAACCTTCGGTCGGGCTGAATGCGTTGAGTCGTTCATCTTCAGGCGCGCAGAATTCGGTGGGCTTCGAGTCACACAGGTCGTTGTACGGCTGCGCGAGGAAGTTCAACACCTGCTCATAGAACGCGATGATCAAGACTGCGCCGAGGACCACCGCGAGCGCTGCACGGATGATTCGGATACGCAGCTCCGCCAAATGCTCGGTGAGCGACATCGTGTCGGTGCTGGCGACCTCGGTCGTGGTGTCGGTCACGCGTTTGCCTCGTCGTTCTCACCGATGGCATCAGCCGCCGTCGCCGAAACGTTGTCGTCGGTGACGCCGGCTGCTTCGGAGCCGCCGATGTTCTCGGTCACGTCGGGCGCCGAGCTGTTCTCGACCACCGCAGCGTTCGAGTCCGCCGCATCGGACACAACGGGATCGACGGGATCGGCAAAATCGTCGGATTCGAGTGCATCGTCAGCGACCGGCACCTTCGGCTCGCGTCGGTCACTCGGCCGCGGGGCGTCGCTGCGCTGCTGCGGTGGCCGGTTGTTCTTCTCGCGCTCTTTGCGTTCCGCTTCAGCGTGGCGCTCCGCCTCGCGTTCGGCGTCTTCGGCAATCTTCATCGGATCGGCGGCGTCCTTGAGGAGATCGGCAGTTTCGCGCATCTCCCGCATCGGCTCGTCGATCACCGATTTGAACTCAGACTGGAAGCTGTTGCTCATCTTGCGGAACTCGGCGTAGGTCTTGGTCGCCTTGCGGATCGCACCGGGCAGCTTCTCGGGCCCGAGCACCACCAAGGCAATGAGCAAGATGACGATGATCTCGCTTCCCTGCAGATTGAACACAGTGGGAGTCTACGGCCATGTCATCATGAGGATGGATGCAGCAACGACTCCCGTCACACCTCGACCCACCGATCGCGTTTGCGCACCGCGGAGCGCGAGCTCACGCGCCTGAGAACACCATCGAGGCGTTCTCGCTGGCGCGTCGACTCGGCACCACCGGCTTGGAAAGCGATGTTTGGGTGACGAGTGACGACATCGCCGTGCTCGACCACGATGGGGTGGTGAAGCGCGGGATCCGTCGCGTCCCGATCAGTACCGTCGAACGAGCGGACCTTCCGGCACACATTCCGACGCTTTCGGAGCTGTACGAGGCGTGTGGCACGGATTTTGATCTCTCCCTCGATGTCAAGGATCCCGCCGCCTACGAGCCCACGGCGACTGCGATCCGGGCAGCGGGCGCCGACGCCCCAGGCCGCACGTGGCTCTGTGACCCCGATCTCGCACAGCTCACCGAACGACGGAGCGAGCTCTCCGACTTCAGGCTCGTTCATTCCACCCGGCTCGCCAAGTTGGACGGCCCCGAACGCCATGCGGCCCGACTCGTCGAGCACAAGATCGACGCGATGAACATGCACTACACCGATTGGACCGGTGGCCTGATCACGATGTTCCACCGATTCGGCGTGCTCGCGTTCAGCTGGGACGTGCAGTTCGAGCATCAACTCGAGAACGCCATTCGCATGGGCGCCGACGCCGTGTTCAGCGACCACGTCGACAGGATGATGGACGTGTTCAGCCGCGAGGTCGGCCTGGCCTCGCCGTGAAGCTCAGCGACCGCTCGACGACGACGTGGTCAGAGCCAACGCCAGTCGGACTGTGGCCAAAAGACCACGAACGCTCGGCCCACGAGGTCGTCGTAGGGAACCGGACCCACTGCGGGGCTCCGGCTGTCTTGCGATCCGCTTCGGTTGTCGCCCATCACGAACACGTGATCTTCCGGCACCGACACGGGGTCGAAATCACCACCGCAGGTTTCCGACACGACGTTCGGGTCGAGATACGGTTCGGACAACACTCGGGGTGCCGCTGAGCCCGCCTCGGTGATTCTGACTTCACAGTTCGTCATTTCGATCGTCTCGCCCGGCAACGCGATGACTCGCTTGATCAGATCGCGCTCCGATGCGCCGTTGATCTGGTGCAGAACGACGACGTCGCCTCGGTTCGGGTCGTGAAGCCGATACGACAGCTTGTTGACGAACACACGGTCACCGGAGGCGAGCGTCGAGTCCATCGACGAACCGTCGACGACGAAGTGGGCGAGCAGGAAACCACGGACGAGAAACGCCACGGTCAGCGCAACCGCCACCACGACGATCCAATCGACGAGGGCGCGGGCGCCGGAACTCGGTCCGTCGTCATCCTCGAACCCGATCTCGTCGACCTCGGCAGGTTCGTTCATCGGAGGCGCCTGAGTTCCCGTTGCCGCGGGGATGCCCGGCGCCACGACAGCCGTGGCGTGAGGGCCCGTCGATGCGGGAAGCGGAGTGTTGGCGTCGAGCGTCACGAGAACATCACGGTACAAGGTGAGCCGATGCGATGATCGGCACCCGTTCGGATGCACGTCACAACGTCTCGATCAACCTTTCGACACGTTCGTCGCGACTCTTGAACGGATCTTTACAAAGCACCGTGCGTTGCGCTTGGTCATTGAGCTTCAGATGCACCCAATCGACCGTGTAATCGCGCTTGCGTTCCTTCGCCCGCTTCACGAATTCGCCACGCAACCGAGCGCGTGTCGTCTGCGGCGGCGTATCGATCGCGGTGTTGATGTCGACATCGCTACACACCCGCTCGATCAGACCGCGATCCTGGAGCTTGTAGAACGGACTGCGCGAGCGAGAGACGTCGTGATACTGCAGGTCGAGCAGCTGTACCCGAGCGTCGCCGAGTGGCAAGTCGTGGCGTTCCTGGAACTTCTGCAGCAGGTTGTACTTGATCACCCAGTCGACCTCGCGGTCGAGCTTGAGCGGGTCGTCTTCGATCGTCGTGATGCAGTGTTCCCACATCTCGAGGGCACGTTGCTCCATCGGGGGAAACCCTTGCGCTTCGGAATAGCGCAGCGCTCGATCGAGATATTCACGCTGGATGTCGAGCGCACTCACCTCGCGTCCGTTCGCGAGGCGGACTGTCTGTCGACACGTGATGTCGTGGCTGATCTCGCGGATGGCTCGGATCGGATTCTCGAGCGTCATGTCACGCAGCACGACCTGAGGGTCCTCGAGCATGCGCAACATGCATGCCGCTGCTCCCATCTTGACGAACGAGGTGTACTCGCTCATGTTGGAATCGCCAACGATCACATGCAGCCGGCGGTACCGCTCGGCATCGGCATGGGGCTCGTCGCGGGTGTTGATGATCGGCCGGCTCCGAGTCGTTGCCGACGACACACCCTCCCAGATGTGCTCGGCTCGCTGAGCAATCGAGTAGGTCGCCCCTCGCGCCGTCTGCAGGACCTTGCCGGCACCCGTGTAGATCTGGCGACTCACGAAGAACGGGATCAGTACCTCGGCATAGTGCCCGAGGTCGTCGTCGCGGCTCGTCAAGTAGTTCTCGTGGCAACCGTACGAGTTTCCGGCGGAGTCGGTGTTGTTCTTGAAGAGGTAGATGGTGCCCCTGATCGACTCCTCAGCGAGACGTTGCTCGGCTGACTCGACGAGCTGCTCGAGAATGCGCTCCCCCGCCTTGTCGTGGACGACGACGTCGTAGATCGAGTCACACTCGGGAGTTGCGTACTCCGGGTGAGAACCAACATCGAGATAGAGCCGAGCCCCGTTTTGTAGAAAGACGTTGGAACTTCTCCCCCACGACACGACACGACGGAACAAGTACCGAGCAACCTCGTCGGGACTCAGCCGACGCTGGCCACGAAGCGTGCACGTGACGCCGTACTCGTTCTCGAGCCCATAGATCCGTCGCTCCACCAGGGCAACCTAACCCGATCCGGTGAGGCACGTACGGTCGATCGGGCACACGCGCGACCGATGTCGTGCGATCAGTGGGTTCTTGCCTCCGGGAAGATCTTCAGGAAGTTCTCGGCGTAGAAGCGATCACGAACCTGAGGTGCTCTGTCACCGAGTGACTGTTCGAACCGGCCGATTGGATCGCGGCCACCCTCCACGTGGGGATAGTCGCTCGAGAAGAGATAGAGATCGTCGGCTGACGCATCGATGAATGCGCCGACGTCTTCGAACACGAACGGCGTGAACGCCATTTGTTCGCGCAACGTCTCCGACGGCGTCCGTTCGAGCTGGGCGAGATATTGATCGACCTTCTTCCACGAGCGGACCGTCCAGTCGAGCCGCTGCAACATCGCCGGCACCCAACCCGCTCCCAACTCGACCGCCGCACCACGCAACTTCGGGAATCGTTCGAAAATGCCATCCATCACCATCACCGACAGGAACGTCTCGGGGCCGTGGTGGAGCACGGCGACGTCTTTGCTTCTCAAATTCTCACCGCCGCCCATCCAGTCCTTCGCAGCCGGGCGGCCGGTACTCGCCCAACGCGCATCCAGCTGCAACGGGGCGCCACCCACGTGAAGGACAAAGGGAGTTCCCGACTCAGCGAGGCGGTCCCAGAACGGATACAGGTCGACGTGTCCTGGAGAGTGATCGCCCGCCGGGTGATGTGGCACCCACACAGCTTGCAACCCCGCGCCGAGAGCGAAGTCGAGCTCGGCCAAAGCCAGCTCAGGGTTGTCGAGCGGAACCACGGCCACACCCATCAACCGCTCGTCATCGGCACAAAAGTCACTCATTGCGCGGTTGTGCGCTCGCGTTGCTCCGTAGCGGACGTCGTCGGGCAGTTTGGTGCTCGCCGAGAACGGCGTCACGACGCTGTGCGTCGCGAAGACCAACTGCTTGCGGAAGCCGAGCATGTCGAGCGCCACCGAGCGGTCAGCGCGATCGAACGCTCCGAGTGCCTGAATCTCCTTCGACTCGGCGATCAGTCGGTCCCCGAGCGCAACCTGTGCGCTGACGTGCTCGCTCGAGTGGCGCGAGTCGTTCGCGACGATCGCGTCGACTTCGGCGTCGGTGACGAGCGAAGCCTCGTAACTCACTGGTCGGAGTCGATCGCGAATCGACGCGTCGGCGTAGTCGATCAGGAAGTTCGGCAGCTCCATGATGTGACTGTCGGCGTCGTAGAACGGCCGGTCTGCTGGTGCGTAGGTCATGTGGTCCCCGATCTGATGCGTCAGGCCACGGTAGACCCTCTCGGTCGATCAGACCGAGGTCGAGGTGGCGGTTGCGTTCGTCACCGCTGGAGCCACCATCGGCCACGGGGCGTGCCGCTCTTTGGCGAGCGCCACGTCGAAGAGCAGGTCATCCTGATAGTGCCGCGCGAGAACCTGCATCCCGACGGGAAGGCCGCGTACGGTCCCGGCCGGAATCGACACCGCCGGGTTGCCATAGACGTTCGAGGTCACGGTGAGGCCGCCCATCGCCACGAACTCGGGGTTGCGATTCGCGAACGCGCTGATCAGCGAGTTGGGCAGGTTCGTCACCGCAGCGCTGCCAAGTCGGGCCAGGCCCAGCGCCGAGCGAAGTGCCAGCTTGCCCGGCGCACCTGCGAGCGCCGCTTCGAGCGTGCTGCCGTCGGGGTTACTGGTCGTGGCCTCGGCAGCGAACGCCGGGCCCGGATTCGTGGCAGCGATGATGAAGTCGACCTGGTCGAACAACCGCCCCATCGCCTCGTTCAGCTCGACACGCAACGCTTCCGCCTTGGCGGCCGTGCGCAAGTTGTAGAGCGACTGCGACATTCGGACGCCGGCCGAGACCTCGTCGGTCAGATCGTCGGCGCAGCCCGGCCAGAGTTTGCCGATGTCGACCATCAAGGTCGACATGTTCCCCATCATCCAGTGAGCGATGAAGTTCGGAAGCGTGGCCTCGACGTCGACGCGAATCATCCCGGTGTTCGCGATGAGCTGCTCCGCCTGGGCCAGCAGATGCTCCTCGACTCCCTCGTCGAGCGGCACTCCGCCGAGGTCGGGAATCACCGCGACCCGCCGACCGCGCAACTCATGAGTTCCGAGTCCGGCCTCGAAGCCGCTGTGTTTCGGCAAGCTCGTCGGATCACCCGTGTCGAGTCCGCCGCACACATCGAAGTACCGCGCCGCGTCACGGACCGAGCGAGCAAGGTTGCCGAGCACCACCGTGTTCGGGCGGCTGTAGGCGTTGGGGCTGCGCGGAATCCGCCCAAACGTGCCCTTCATGCCGAGCAAGCCGTTGTACCCAGCGGGGATCCGAATCGACCCACCACCGTCACCACCGCACGCCAGACTCACCAGGCCGCCAGCCACGGCGGAGGCAGATCCGCCCGACGAACCACCCGCTGTTCGCCCGTGCTCCCACGGGTTGTGCGTGACGCCGTTGAGCTTCGTGACGCTCACGTTGAGGCCGCCGAACTCACTCGCTGTCGTGAGGCCAACCGGTGTTGCGCCACCCGCGAGCAAGCGCGACACGTGCACGCTCGTGTGATCGGCCACCCGGTCCTTGAAGACCAACGAAGCTTCGGTGTTCGGCCAACCTTCGAGCTGTTCGAGCTCCTTGATGCCGGTCGGAACACCACCGAAGGGAAGCGACACGTCGGCATCGAGTGCCGCCGAGCGAGCGCGCTCAGGGTCCACGAACGAGAAGGCATTGAGGTCGGATTCCTCGATCGCATCGAGGGTCGCTCCGAGTTCCTCGACCGGCGAGCGATCGCCAGAACGGAAGGCGTCGACGAGTGAGCAGGCGTCGCCCTGCCATGGTTGGTCGGTCACGATGTGGTGTCGAACAGGCCGGCGACTTCGGCCGCATCGAGTCGGTGGAAGCAACGACGGCCGTTGCCTCGCGACAGCGAAGCCACCTCGAGGTCTCCTGCAGGAATTTCGCGATCAGGGCCTGCGATCGCGGCGATCCCGGCATTGATGGCCGCGTTGAAGTCGAGACCGTCGGACCATCCTTCCGCAAGGCGCGTCTTGATCGTCTCAGCGTCACCTCCGATCGCGGCGAAGTCGCGCTCATCCACGACGGTTCCGTCATAGAGGATGTGGAACATCTGATCGCGGGCACTCTCGGCGCCGACTTCGGCAACGAGGATCTCGACCTCCATCGGCTTCATCTCGTGCGTGAAGATGTTGCCGAGCATCTGGGCGTAGCTGTTCGCCAAGCTGCGGGCATCGACGTCGTCGCGCGAATACTGGAATCCCTTGAGGTCGGCGGCTCGGATGCCGGCAACGCGCAACTGATCGAACTCGTTGTACTTCCCGACGCCGGCGAATGCGATCCGGTCGTAGATCTCACTCACCTTGCGCAGCGTTTCCGAGGCGTTCTCGGCAACGATCGCGATGCCATCTTGATACCGCATCGCAACCAGTGCTCGACCTCGGGCGATGCCCTTCCGCGCGTAGTCGGCGCGATCCTTCATCATCTGCTCGGGAGCGACGTAGAACGGCATGCTCATCGCGACGACACCTCCTGCACGATGGCTTCGTATCGAACGGCCAGGTCATCGTCATCGATGCGGTCCCACCCATCGACATCGATCGATGCCACGACCGGGTAGATGCCCCGGAGCGCGTCGGGGCCGCCGGTGGCCGAGTCGGCATCTGCGGCCTCCCACAACGCCTTCGCGGCCAAGTTGATGGCGTCGTCACGACTCATGCCAGCGCTGTAACCGACCTTGATCACGGTGCCGGCGTGCAAGCTGCCCGAGCCGGTCGAGACATAGTCACGTTCTTCGTACCGGCCACCGGTCGCGTCGAAGTCCCACAAACGGCCTGAGCCGCGCAGCAGGTCGTACCCCGCGAAGATCGGGACGACGACCATGCCCTGCATCGCCGCAGGCAAGTTGGCGCGGACCATGGTCGACAGTTGGTTGGCCTTGCCTTCGAGGCTGAGTGCGGCGCCTTCGACCTTTTCGTAGTGCTCGAGTTGGAGCTGGAACAGCCGGATCATCTCCATCGCCGGGCCGGCGGACCCGGCGATGGCGACACCGCTGTGCCGGTCGGCCTGGACGACCTTCTCCATCGAGCGGTGGGAGATGAGGTTGCCTGAGGTGGCGCGCCGGTCGCCCGCCATCACGACGCCACCGTCGTAGCGCAGGGCAACGCACGTTGTTGCGTGAGGCACCCCGAGCGTGGCCATCAGATCAGCCGTCGAGCGATCTCCGCGATCGGACGGGTCACGAGCCTCGAGGCCAACCCGGCGGAGCAATTCAGGAAAGTTCGACCCGGGATCATCTCCGGGCGCAAAGAACGGCATCGCCACCGTTCACTGCCCGCCCTTCTGGACGTACGACTTCACGAAATCCTCCGCGTTCGTTTCGAGAACCTCGTCGATCTCGTCGAGGAGATCGTCGAGCTCAGCCTTCAGCTTTTCACCGCTCTCGGTGACGGGAGGTGCTGCCTCGTCGACGGTTTCGCTCTCGCGTTCCGATGCAGGTTTCGACTTTTGCTGACGTTCGGCCATGTGACGCTCCTGTTGTTCGTGGGCTCAGTCGGCACCGAGACGGTCGAGCAATTCCCGAGCCGTCGTGCTCTCGTCAATCAACGTAGCAACGTGATCGGCCGTACCGCGTAGCGGTTCCATCATCGGAACCCGACGCAAGGGGTCGCGACCGATGTCGAACACCATCGAGTCCCAGTTCGCGGCCACGATGTCGCTCGGGAACTTCTCGAGACAACGCCCCCGGAAGTAGGCCCGGGTCGTGGTCGGCGGATGCGTCATTGCCGACAGGCTCTCAGCATCGCTGACCATCGTTCGAAGCCCGGCACGCAGTGCCAGGCATCGATCGGGCCGCATGTCGTGGTACTGCAGGTCGATCGCCTTCAGCTTGGCCGCTCCCGGAGCAACGTCATGCCGCTCGGCGAACCCGTCGACCAAGCGGCGTTTCGCCACCCAGTCGACTCGATCGGCAACGGAATCGGGATTGCTCTCGAGCCCGGTGAGGACGGCCTCCCATTCCGAGAGAACGTCGGCGCCCACCGCTTCGTCGATCGACTCAAGACCGTGTGATTGCTCGTACTTTCGGGCTCGTTCGAGCAGTCCCCACTGAACTTCGAGCGCCGTGGCGCGGGATCCGTCGGCCAGCTGGATGGTCTGCGTGAGCGACGGATCGTGGCTGACCTGGCGGATGGCCGGGACGGGCTGGCCGAGCACCCAGTCGTCACCGAGCGCATCGTCTTCGATCATCGACAACACGATCGAGGTCGTGCCGACCTTGAGGTAGGTGGCCATCTCGCTCATGTTGGCGTCACCGACGATGACGTGCAGTCGGCGGTACTTCTGCGGATCGGCGTGCGGCTCGTCGCGAGTGTTGACGAGCGGACGCTTCAACGTCGTCTCGAGCCCGATCTCCTCTTCGAAGAAGTCGGCGCGCTGACTGATCTGGAAGCTGATGTCGTCGTGCGGTCGGCCAGGCTGTTCGCAGCCGACCTTGCCCGCGCCGGCGAAGATCTGGCGCGTGACGAAGTGCGACGTGATCTGGCGCGCGAGGCGGCCGAACGGTTGAGCCCGCGACACCAGATAGTTCTCGTGGCAGCCGTAGCTGTTGCCCTTGCCGTCGGAGTTGTTCTTGTGAATCACGACTTCGGCGCCGTCGCCGAGCATCGAGTTGGCCGCAACCATCGCTCGCCGCACGATCTCGTCGGCACCCCGGTCCCAGACGACGGCCTCACGTGCCGTGCGCACCTCGGGGATCGAGATCTCGGGATGCGCGTGATCCACGTAGAAGCGAGCGCCGTTGGTCAGCACCGCATTGACCAGCGTCGTCTCGACTTCAGGCGCCATCGAGTCGTCCAACGAGAATCCTCGAGCGTCGTTTGTCGGTTGCTCGTCTTCGAAGTCCCACCCGACCGGCTTGCGCTCGCGAGCGGTCTCGGCAAGGTAGGCGTTGATCAACAACGACGAGGCCGACACCGGATTGTTGTCCGCGCCGCGCACGACGATGCCGTATTCCGTCTCGATCCCGCACACCTTCGGCAAGGCCATGACAAGAAACCTATCCCGTGAGCCTCGCGAGAAGCCGACGCATCAACCCGAAAGATCAGCCGGCGACGCTGGCCAGGTGATCGAGGATCGCTCCGGTCACCAGATCGGGCTCCTCGTGCACGACCCAGTGGCTTGCATCAGGCACCTCGACGAACGTGTACGGCCCGGTGACGAAGTCTCGTGTCAGCTCGGCTTGCTCTCGCCCGAGTGCCGCGTCGCCGGTACTCCAGATGTACAGCGTGGGGACCCCGATCATCTGACCGGCACCGGCGGCGGGCGTGTCGATCGCCCGGTACCAGTCGAGCGCAGCACTCATTGCATCGGGCGTGCCGAGCACGTCGAGGTAGGCGTCGAGTTCCGCGTCGCTGTAGCCCGCGCCGTCGAAAAGAGACCGGTAGAACGCCGCGTCGTCGGCGAGGAACAAATCCTGAGCGTCGGGACTCTGGAACACTTCGAAATAGCCGGATCGCTCCGCCTGGTCGGTGTTCGGGTCCGAGCGAGCTCCGACGAACGCCAACGGATGGCCTACCGACAACGCCGTCAACGAAGTCACCCGCCCAGCGCCTTCGATCGCCTCTCGCCCGGCCACGCTCCAGGCGACCAATGATCCCCAGTCGTGGCCCACCACGTGGAACGTCTCGGCACCGACTGCGTCGGCCACCGCGTAGACATCGTCGACGAGATGCGTGGCCCCGTAGTTCTCGACGCCTTCAGGTCGAGCGCCAGCGGAGTACCCGCGCTGGTTCATGGCCACTGCGTAGTAGCCCTCGGCAGCCAGAGCCGCGGCGACGTGATCCCACGATCGATTCGTCTCGGGAAAGCCGTGCAGGAGCATGACGGTCCGGCCCTCCGCTGCAGCACTCGGGTCGCCGGCCGAGCGAACGTCGAAGCTGAGCGCCCCGACGGTGGGATCGATGATCTCCACCGTCGTGTCGGTCAGCTCCGCGTCGGTCGGCTCGGGGTCGGTCGGCTCGGGGTCGGATGACACCTCGTCAACCTCGGTGCTCGGCGGCTCGGTCGCTGGCGGCTCGGTCGCTGGCGGTTCTGTCGACGGTGGCTCGGTCGCTGGCGGCGTCGTGTCAGGCTCGGTCGCCGGCGCCGTCGTGTCAGGCTCGGTGCCGTCGACCGTGTCGGTGGCGACCGCCTCGCTGCTGATTGGATCGCTGCTGATTGGGTCGGATGAGTCGGCGCCGTCTGAGCTCGCGCACGACACAGCGCCGACGGCAAGACACAGGACAACGAACGATTCGGTGCGGAACCTCATCAAATCACAGTACGTCGAAGGTCAACCCGGCGTGGTTCACGAGCGCCTCGACAAACGGGTCGCCGAGCGCAGTCGCGGGTGTCCAGAAACCGCCGGCAACATCGGACTCGGCCAGCGTGGTCGCAGCTTCGGCGAGGATCTTCGACGTCGAGCCGTAGCCCGGATCGCGGTCGCCGGTGACCTTGACCATGATCTCGTCACCGTCCGGGGTCACTCCGTGGAACCGCAGGTCGTAGAACCCAGCCTCTTGCTTCTCCGGGCTCGGCCCCTCCCCTGGCTCGGGCAGCACCTTGCCGAGCAGCGATCGCAGAGGACCCAGCGATGCCACGCCCATGAAGCCACCCATCGCCGCTCCGACACCGAGTGCTTTGGCTCGCCCACCGAGTCCGTCACCGGTCATCATCGATTCGCCATACGTGAAGTCCTCACCCCACGGCATGCCGAGGAGCGCGTGGCTGCGAAACACGACGCGTGTGTTCGTCGCTGCCATCACGAACGGAGCCGTCCACGAGTCGAGGCCTTCGTCGAAGTCGGGAAGCACGACGTTCGGTTGATCGATGCCCGATCGCTCCCCCGTCGGCGCGAGTGCGTATGGATTGGCGAGCACCTTGCGCAGCGATGGATCGGCCGAGACCTCTTCCATCATGTTCATCATCGAGGCGATGGTGCCACCGCTCGCGCCGCCGTTGGCTGCCTTGACGCCCATGCGGACCGAGTTGCAGGGTTGCCCGAATCGCCGCTGCGCTTCGGCTTGCAGGAACCACACGCCCATGTCGGACGGCACCGAATCGAATCCGCAGGCATGGACGATCCGAGCGCCCGTCTCGATCGCTCGCTCGTGGTACCGGTCGATCATCCGCTGCATCCACTGCGGCTCACCGGTCAGGTCGACGTAGTCGATGCCCGCCTCGGCCACCGCGGCGACGAGCTTCGAGCCGTAGAGCGCGTACGGTCCGACCGTCGAGATGACGACGCGGGTACTCGCACACATCTTGGCGAGCCCGTCCGCGTCATCGGCGTCGACGACGATCTGAGGTACGTCCGCCCCGGTGCGGACCGCCACGTCCTCGAGCTTGTTGCGGTTGCGGCCGGCGATCGCCCACGACACGTCACCATCGGTGCCATGTCGTTCGACCAGATAGTCACACAGGATCTGGCCGACGAAGCTCGTTGCTCCGAAGACGATGATGTCGTGCGCGCGTGAGTTTCGAGACATGTTCGGACCGTACCGGAAAGCTCGGTCCGACTCCTTGGCAACATGGAGCCCTTGATCGCTGGAACACAGCCCGCGCGGCGGGAACTCGCCGGATTGGCCATGGCGATGGTTCTCGCGATGTCGACGTGGTTCTCGACCGCAGCCGTGCTTGGTTCCCTGCGTGCCGATTGGTCGTTGTCGACGGGGCAGGCGAGCTGGCTCACCATCGTCGTGCAGATCGGGTTCGTACTCGGAGCGGTCGCCTCAGCTTCCACGAACCTCGCCGATCGAATACCGCCGCTACGCCTCGTCCTGTTGGGGTCCGTCGGCGCTGCGCTCGCCAACGCGTCGATCGTGCTCATCGACGGGTTCGCTGGCGCCCTCGTCGCCAGATTGGTCACAGGAGCGTGTCTCGCATTGGTGTACCCGCCAGCACTGAAATCGATCTCGACGTGGTTCGTCGAACGTCGAGGCTTCGCTCTCGGAGCGATGATCGGCGCGCTGACACTCGGCTCGGCGCTCCCTCACCTCATCAACGGCCTCGGCGGACTCTCGTGGCGCTTCACACTCCTCGTGGCCTCCGGACTCACGATCCTTGGCGGCCTCTTGGCTGATCGGCTCTGCACGCCAGGTCCGCACTCGACCCCGCCCGCTCCGTTCGACCGACACCAGATCGGCCACATCCTCAACAACCACCACTTCCGCCTCGCCAGCATCGGCTACTTCGGCCACATGTGGGAGCTGTACGCGATGTGGGCGTGGATCGCGGCGTTCTACGGTGACGTGTTCGAGTCGTCTCGTCACGCGAGCTTCGCCGCGTTCGCGGCGATCGCGAGCGGCGCGGCCGGGGCGGTTGTCGCCGGCCTGATGAGCGACCGCTGGTCGAGGCCACGCGCAGCAGGAATCGCAATGAAGTGGTCAGGGGCGACGGCACTCTTCATCGGGTTCCTCGTCGATCTCCCTGCAATCGTTCCCGTGATCGCCGGTCTCGTGTGGGGCTTCTGGGTTGTTGCCGACAGCGCTCAATTCTCTGCGGTGGTCACCGAGTCATGCGACCGGCGCTACGTGGGCACTGCGCTCACGTTGCAACTCGCAGCCGGCTTCGTCTTGACGGTCTTCACGATCTTCCTCGTCCCGGTTGTCCGGGACGCGTTCGGCTGGGGATGGGCGTTCGCGCTCTTGGTGCCGGGCCCGGTCATCGGAGCGGTCGCGATGCATCGTCTCGAGCGCGACCTCGTCGGTGCTGCCTAGGCGCACCACGTCGCCTCGATATCGAACGACTACAAGTACTGACCGGTGGTGATGCGCTCGATCGCCTTACCGCCGGCAACGTCGTCGTCAGCGTCTTTCGAAACGAGCGTCCGGATGAACACGATGCGCTCACCCTTCTTGCCCGAGATCTTCGCCCAGTCGTCAGGATTGGTCGTGTTCGGCAGGTCTTCGTGTTCTTTGTATTCCTGCTTGATCGAATCGAGCAGGTCCTGCGTGACGACACCGCGTGCGCCTCCGGCGATGACCCGCTTGATCGCGAGCTTCTTCGCGCGGCGCACGATGTTCTCGATCATGGCCCCCGACGAGAAGTCCTTGTAGTAGAGGATCTCCTTGTCACCGTTTTGGTACGTGACTTCGAGGAACTGGTTCGCTTCGTCGTCTCGGTACATCTCGCGCACGGTGTCGTCGATCATCCTCGGGATCTCGTAGCCGTCGCCGATCGGAATCTCCTCGGTCAGGTAGTTCGCGAAGATCGAACGAGCTGCCTCGGCGTTCGGGCGCTCGATTTTGATCTTCACGTCGAGGCGTCCGGGGCGAAGGATGGCCGGGTCGATCAGGTCTTCGCGGTTCGTCGCGCCAATCACGATCACGTTGGTGAGCCCTTCGACACCGTCGATCTCGGCGAGCAGCTGCGGCACGATCGTCGACTCCATGTCGGAGCTGATACCGGAGCCGCGAGTTCGGAACATCGAATCCATCTCGTCGAAGAACACGATGACCGGCCAGCCTTCGTCGCTCTTCTCCCGAGCGCGTTGGAACACGAGGCGGATCTGACGTTCGGTCTCGCCGACGTACTTGTTCAAGAGCTCGGGTCCCTTGATGTTGATGAAGTACGAGCGACCCTTGCCCTCGCCCACCTTGTCGGC
>CALICC010000358.1 GCA_938049325.1 uncultured Ilumatobacter sp.
CCGCCTCGGTACGGTGCTCGCGCTGATCGAGTCGATGAAGATGCACCACGAGATCATCGCTCCGGGCGCCGGCGTGGTCACGTCGGTCGTCGCCCCGGTGGGTGCCACGTTGGCAATCGGTGATCCGGTCGTCGAATTGGCCGCGTCACCGATCGATGGAGGAGCACTGCCGCCGCCTTCACCCGACGGCGAGCAACCGGGCGAGGGCGATCAGCGCGACGCGGTTCCGCTCGGCGCTGATCGGCCCGATCTGCGCGAGGTTGTCGAGCGCCACGCCGCCGGGCGCGACGAGCGGCGAAAGGCCGCGGTCGAGAAGCGACATGGAAAGGGTAAGCGCACCGCTCGCGAGAACGTCGCCGATCTGGTCGATGCCGGGTCGTTCGTCGAATACGGGCCGATCGTGGTGGCCGCCCAACGTCGGCGCCGCGAACTCGACGACCTGATCTCGAACACGCCCGCTGATGGCCTCGTGGGCGGCGTGGGCGATGTCAACGGCGACCTGTTCGACGCTGGCGCGTCCAAGACCGTCGTGATGTCGTACGACTACACGGTGCTCGCAGGCACACAAGGGTTCCAGAACCACCGCAAGAAGGACCGTCTGATCGAAGTCGCTGAGAAGCTCCAGACGCCCGTGGTGTTCTTCACCGAAGGCGGGGGAGGACGGCCAGGCGATACCGACGTCACCGGCGTGAGTGGCCTCGACTGTCTTGCGTTCTGGTGGTTTGCCGAACTCTCGGGCACTGTGCCGTTGGTCGGGATTGCTTCGGGGTACTGCTTCGCCGGCAACGCGGCGATTCTCGGGTGCTGCGACGTGGTCATCGCGACCGCCGACTCGAACATCGGGATGGGCGGCCCTGCGATGATCGAAGGTGGCGGACTCGGCGTGTTCGAGCCGACGGCCGTCGGGCCGATCGACGTACAGCGAACGAATGGCGTGGTCGACATCGTGGTGGCCGACGAGCGCGAGGCGGTCGAGGTCGCGAAGCAGTACCTGTCGTACTTCCAGGGATCGACAGCGCATTGGGAAGCTCCCGATCAAACGTCGTTGCGAGACGTCGTGCCGCTCGATCGGCTGCGGGCATACGACATCAGAGATGCCATCGACGGCCTCTTCGACATCGGCTCGGTGCTCGAACTCAGGCGTGATTTCGGCGTCGGGATGGTGACCGCGCTGGCCCGTCTCGACGGGCGGCCGGTCGGCGTGTTGGCCAACAACCCGAAGCACCTCGGCGGCGCGATCGATGCCGACGGATCCGACAAGGCGGCGCGGTTCATGCAGCTCTGCGACGCCCACGGCCTGCCGCTGATCACGCTGTGCGACACGCCTGGCATGATGGTCGGCCCCGACATCGAGGAAACAGCACTGGTTCGTCATTGTTCGCGTCTGTTCGTGACCGGCGCGAATCTCTCGGTGCCGACGGTCGCCGTGGTGACCCGCAAGGCCTACGGCCTCGGTGCCCAGGCGATGATGGGTGGATCGACGAAGGCGCCGCTTGCGTGTTTGGCGTGGCCGACGGGTGAGTTTGGGGGAATGGGGCTCGAAGGAGCGGTGCGGCTCGGCTTTCGCAAGGAACTGGCTGCGGTCACCGACGATGCGGAACGCGAGGCGCTCTTCGATCAGATGGTGGCGCGAATGTACGAGCACGGCAAGGCCGTCAACGTCGCATCACACTTCGAGATCGACGACGTCATCGACCCAGCGGACACACGCCGCTGGCTCTCGACGCTGCTCGCCGCTGCACCTGAGGTCGCCTCGAGCGGGCGCACCAACATCGACACCTGGTGACCAAGGCTCTGCCAGTCCCGCCGTGCGAATGTCGGTCAGCAGGAGTTCGTGAGTACGGCCGTCACGTCGCGGCCGTCGTAGGTGTACACGGTGACGGTCGCCGAGCTTGGCGACTCCCACGAGTGCACGACGAACTCGCCGAAGCCGTCGCCGTTGAGATCGGCGACCGCCAGTGTTCGGAACTGCTCGAACGGGCCGATCGTGGGGGCCGGCGCCTCGAGCGTGGTTTCGGTGGTTCCGGCGATGGTGGTGGGTGTTGTGACTTCGGCGATGCTGCGCGCCACCGTGAGTCCGCTGCCCGAATCGGCGTCGATGAGGATGAGGGCCGCATAGGTCGGCCCGCCGAACGCGACCAATGACTCACTGTCGCCGTCGCCGTCGATGTCGGTGACCAAGATCTGCTGGATCGCGCCGCTGGTGGCGTCGACTGCAGTGTCGCTGAACGCGGTTTGGCCATTCGTGAGATATCGGTCGATCGAGGCGTCGACGATGGCCGAAGGTCGGGGCGTGGTTGGCCAATCTGCCGCAAACGCGATGGATCGGTATCCGAATCCTGGGTCTTCGGGGGCTCTGGCGTTGGGTGAGATGGTGGGGCCGACCGAGCCGCTCGAACAGGCTTCGGCTGCTGCGCCCGCGGTGCCCGCGATGGGTGCGACATCGGCTTCGTGGATGAACATCGCCGTGCCGTTCGCCGTCGCTGGTGCCAGCGGCGCGCCGTCGTCACCTGTTGGCTGCTCCCAGCCCGACCCGGACCACCGGCCGAGGTAGAGCCAGCCGTCGGGATCGCCTCCGGCGAAGAACTCGGTGGGAGTGGTGGTTGGTTGACCGCTCGGCGGCGCCAGGGTGGTGGTCGGCGCCTCGGTGGTCGAGGTGGCGGTGGGTGCATCCGAGGCGATCGGCTCGGGGGCGACAGCAATCGTCGTCGATGTCGTGGTCGGCGCCTCGGTGGTCGAGGTGGTCGACGAGGTTGCGCCGGGGGTCGGCGGCGCGGCGGTTTCCTGCGACGTGCACGACGCAGCGACCATGGCGGTTGCGCCGAGCAGGAAGAAGAAACGTGGGCGTCGTCGCACCTGGCCATTGTGGTGGATCAATCGCCCGCTCACACCGCGCAAACCATCCGTTTCACGCCTGGCGTGAATGCACGTTTCGTCCGTTTCACGCCTGGCGTGGATCAACGTTTTGTCCGTTTCACGCCTGGCGTGGATCAACGTTTCGTCCGTTTCACGCCTGGCGTGAAACTGCATTAGCCCAGGTCGGGCCAGCGGCGCGAGCGGCGACGGCGGATGCCGGCCGTGCTGAGCCGGCGTTTCTCGCCCAATGTCCACTGTCGCCGCCAACCGTTGTGATCGGGTCCCGACAAGCTCGGGCTACGACCCTGAGCGGCGTTGCGGGTGGCGGTCCACCAATCGGTGAGTGTCTCGTCGCCGAGGCGCGTCACGGCAGCTTCGATCCGCTCGTTGAAACGACGGGTGTTCTCCGCGTCGTCGACCGTGAGTGGCGTGCCGAACACAACGGACGTACGCCCAGGCGACAGCTTGGATGCGCCCTTGCCGAAGATTTCGCCCGTGCCATCGATGTGCACTGGAATGATCGGTGCACCGGTGCGCATCGACAGATATGCCGCTCCACCCTTGAAGTCTTGGCCCCAACCGTCGGGCGATCGTCCGCCCTCGGGGTAGATGATCAGGCTGTGCCCGTCGGCGATGAGGTCGCGCAACCGGTCGAAGGTGCTGCGACTCGTTGCTTCTCGATCGATCGGAATGGCGTTCAGCGCCAACGCCGACAGCGCCGCTTTCCAGCGAGCGTCGAAGAAGTAGTCGGCCGCGGCCCCGACGATCAGTTCGCGGCGCCAGGCCGCAGGGATCGAACGGATCATCACGCCCGTGTCGATGTGGCTGTGGTGATTCGGCGCGAAGATCACCGGCGCGGGACGCTCGCCGTCGTCGGTGCGGAGTAGATCGCTCAGGCGGTCGAGGCCTGAGACCGTCGGGCTCGCAATGGTCTTGACTGCCACGCGCATCGGCGCTTCGAGGATGAAACCGCGAACGGCCCGAGCGACCGGTCGCCGTGCCCACTCGGTGTCATACGCTCCGCCCAGCGTGTCGGGCTCACGTGGGACCACCACACCTCGCGGTGCGGCTGGCCGTCGATACGGAAACCCGTACTTTGCGAGCGGCTTCGCAACGGTGCGCACCGCTCCCTCGACAGCGCCCGCAGCGCGCTGAGCGGTAGCGATCGTGGCGCTCGTTCCATGTGGCCGCTGGGCGCGGCGGATGTAGGTGCGTGTGGTGCGACCAACCATCGGCGTGATCCTTCCCGCTGCTCTACTTGACGTCGGCGACGAGAACGCCGGGAACGTGGAGGTGGCTGATCGTGGGGGAGCGGCCGACGGTGTCGGAGGCGATCTCGAGCGCGTCGTTCATGGTCGAGGCTGGCGTGAAGCCGAGCTTGCGGACGGCTGCGGCATAGCCGCCCACGATGATGACCTTGCCCGCGTGCTGTTGGCCGTGTGCGCCCCAGTACCAGGCGTAGAACGGGTGCACGCCGTGGTATGCGTAACTCGTGCGATACAGGTGGCGATACCACTCGTCTTCGGCGTACTTCTTCTCCCACTTCGTCGACATCTCGGCCGGGTCGGTGGTGTCGGCGAGCACTTCATCGAAGAAGTCGATGTAGCTCGGGTGGTGCACCGGGTGGAACTCCTCGTACGTGGGGTGCGTCATGATTACGACGCCACCTTCACGGACAAGCGGCTTCCCGCGGTACATGTTGAACAGGTAGCCGAGGCCCATACACATCACGAGGATCGGGTTCATGATCGACTCGGGGTTGTACGGGCTGATGAACGGAATCCCCATCGTGAGGATGTCGGTCTGGCCCTCCACCTCGACGATGTGCTGCTTGTACACGTTCTCGAGTGTCTTTTCGTGCACGGTTTCGGTGAAGCCAGCGTGCACACTCGTCGTCCGATAGGGCGCCTCGATGTTGTGGAAGATCTTGCGCTTGGTGCGGTTCGGCAACTTGTTGAGGCTCTTGCTGCTGGCAAGGAACAGACTGCGATCTTTGGCGGTCCATTCCCATTCACGTTTCGCCAAGAACTCGAAGGGTGCGGGGAACGCTTCGGTGTTGATGGTGGTCTCGACCTGGAACACCTTGGGCCCGGAGTCGCGCAGCAGTTTGCCCATTCGCCAGATCGACTTGTGCAGCGCCGAGTGGTGGCGGTCCATCAGGCTGCGAGTGTTCTGCAGGCTGGCGGGGTTGTGGTGCACGCTGAGGCAGCGGTAGCTGGCCAGCCCGGTGGTCAGCGACTTCCAACCGCCGTCCATCGCGACCTGGTTGACGTTGGCATAGACGACGAGATCGGATTCGGCGGCGCGCTTGTTGATCTCGAGGATCTCGCCTTCGTCGGTGTGGCCGATCACCGCAAGATTGTCGGGGTCCTCAGCGTCATGCTGGTACAGGTAGCCCTTGGGGAGGAACGCATCGACGATGCGGTCACCGAGTACGTGGCGCAGCTCGTACTCGTGCATCCGGCGGTGCAGGCCCAGTGCGGCGATGATGTGGACGTCGTCGACGCCGGCCTCGGCGGCCATGTCGAGCACGGCTTCGATGATGCGCTGGCGGTTGTCGGGCCGTTGCATCTTGGGCAGCGACAGGCTGGCGTCGTCGAAGCAGATCGTGAGCTTCATGTCCGGCTTCAGTAGCTCGGGCAACGGGTCCATGTCGAGCGGATTGAGCAGCGCGTCGCGGATGTGTCCGTCGAGGTTGTCGAGCCCGGCCAACGGCTCGGGTGGGTAGATGATGCGGCTGCGATCAGCAGGCAGGCGTTCGAGGCTGAAACCTTCGCCGCGCCAGAACAGCGTGGGAGGCGTCGAGCGGTCGACGTCGAGAACAAATCCGGGGCGTGGCATCAGATCTCCTGAGCAGGCGTCGCGCTGGGTGCGAGGCACCGAGTGGAACGGGGAAGGCGGTTGGTCATGCGTGGTCTCGCAGGTCGAAGGCGATCTTCACCGAGCCGCGGCGCCCGGCGGTGGCGGCGTGCTCGATCGCGTCCACATGGTCGAGAAGCGGGTAGGTGGCCGACACGAGCTGCTCGGCGTGGAGCGCGGTCACCGTGTCGATCGCCAGCGCGAAGGTCGACGTGGTCGTGCCGTCGGCCAGCGTTTCGGTGCCATAGGTATATGCGCCCTTGAGTTCGATCTCCCGATGCCAGAGCCCGGTGAGGTCGAGGTCGACGCGTGCGGGCATGCCCAGCAAAACGACGCGGCCGCGCGGCTTCGTAATGCGCAGACTGTCGGCGAGCGATGCGTCGGAGCCCACCGCGTCGATGGTCACGTGCGCGCCACCGGAGAGCGGACCGGATTCTCCGTTTCCGAGCATGTGGCAGCCGACCTCGCGCCGTACGGCGCGGTCGATCTCGGCTGCCGGCACGACCACGTCGGCGCCGAAGGACTGAGCGAGCGCACGCTGATGCGGGTAGCGGGCACCAACGACGATGCGAACGCCGGGGACATATCGCCGCAGTCCAGCGACGGCGGCGAGTCCCATCGTGCCCGCGCCGATGATCGCAACCACGGGTTGGTCGACGTCGGCGAGCGGCGGTGCTGCGAGGAGTGCGGCGTGGATGCCGCCCGCGAATGGCTCGATGAGCACAGCGCGCTCGTCGGGGAAGTCGACCGCGTTGTCGGCGAGCGCGTGGAGCTGGGATTCGTGCGCCCAGAACCATGGCGCCCAACCGCCGCCGGTCGAGCAGCAGAAGCCGGTCTGGATCGCCGGTTCGACCCCTTGCGGGGAAGTCACCGCGAGGTGCGCGTAGTCGTCGCCGTCAGCGGGGTGGGCGCCGTCGAACGGGAGATCGGCACCGCGAGCTGCGTGGCCGAGTACGGGCTCGAGGACGATGCGCGTTCCGGCAGCCATGTCGGCGTGGTCATCGTCCATGAGTTCGCCGACGACCTCGTGGCCGGGGACGAACGGAAACGAGACCCAGTCGTCGAAATACGTCGATGCCTGCCCGGCAACGAGCGAGAGATCGGATCCACAGATTCCGGCGAGACGGGTGCGGACGCGATGCCAACCGTCGCCGGGACACTCCGGGTCGTCGATCGATCGGAACTCGAGCGGTCCGACCTTTGCCGCGCCTGCGGGCGACATCGCGCCGAGCATGCGAGCTGCGCCGAACTTGCCGACGTTACGCTTGATCTGCAGCGCTTTCATGCGAACTTCCTTCTACGTTCGCGCTCGACCATCAACTCACTGATCGGAAGCAGTGGCCGCGGCGCCCCGTCGGCTTTGGTCCAGTGCTCGACGAGCCAGCCGCGCTTGCGGGCGATCGTCGCGAGACGGGTCTCGGGGTTGACCGCCACGGGGAAGCCGACGGCTTCGAACAGCGGAAGGTCCGACGAGGAGTCGGCGTAGGCGACCGAGTTCGAGATGTCGAGCCCTTCGGCTTCGCAGTAGTCGGACAGGATCTGTGCTCGTGCTTCGCCGGTTGGTGGCACGGAGTGCATCTCACCCGACAGCGTGCCATCGGGGCGAACCATCATCTCGGCGGCCACGATCTCGTCGAACAGCGGGGCCAGCCCGGCAACAGCGAAGTCGAGCGCGCCGGTGATGAGCACCGTGCGGTGACCGAGCGCCCGGTGTTCGCGTACTCTCCGCAACCCGGCGGGGAACGCCTTGGTCATGATGAGCTGTGTCAGCATCTCGCGCGCATCGGTCTCGATCTGTTCGAGTGGGGCGTTCTCGTAGCGACGGTAGAAGTGGCGTAAGAAGTCGGTGCGGTCCTGTCGATCGAGTCGCAGCAAGCCGGGCGCTTCGATGATCGTGCGGGCCACGTACCGAATGCGTTCGGGCGTGTCGAGGCGACGGGTGGCGAGCCACGAGAAGCTCTCGACCACGTTCGACGAGATCAATGTGTTCTCGAGATCGAATGCCGCAACGTGGCGTGTTGGGTCGAGGACCTGCTTGCGCATGCGCGCCATGCGATCGACCGACTTCGACGCGCCAGGGGTCGTCTTCACGCGAGCGTGTTGGATGATCGACGGCAGGTGGATGTTGTTGATGTAGTGGTCCCAGTCGACCGAGCGCGGATCGATGTTGAAGTCGGCCTGATCTTGAGCACCGAGTCCGTCCCAGATCTTCAGCAGATTGTCGACCTGGTAGATCGCTTCGCACTCCGTGTAGAGGCCGTACAGCTCGACGTACTCGAGTGCCGTCTCGACTTCGATGCGCTTCTCTTCGAGCTGTGCGGACAACTCGGCCTGCTTGCCCCGCAACGGAAGCGCCTGGAGCACCTTGTCCGCGCTGTTGAGCACGGTCTTGGCTTGAGTGAGCTGGCGCTGCACACGACCGCGGCCCGGGAAACGCCATTCGGGAACGACGATCGGTTGCCCCTTCGGGTCGTACAGCGGATGCTCGGTGAACCAGCCCGTGACGTTGTCGACCATGCGGCGGTACTTGAGCGGGTTGACGCCACCCGACGCGACCTGCGTGATCGCTGGCGCGTCGTCAGGGCCAGCTGCTGCGACTGCGATGATCGCGGCGACGACGATGTCGACCGGGATCACGTCGACGGTTCCTTCGGGCACGCCCGGGAACTCCTTCAGCAAACCCTTCGCGAACGAGATGATGACCGGCTCGGCCATCCGGAATCCACGGATCCAGCCCGGCTTCGGTTCAGCCAGCGCCGACTCGATGATCGACGGACGCACGATCGAGACGGGGACATCGCCCTTGGTGTCGGTGAGTGCCTGCTCACCCAATGCCTTCGTGAAGGCGTAGGCGTCGGGCCAGCCGACGCTCGCGGCGCGCATACGGCCGGCTTTGACGAGTTCGGCCTTGACCCACTTCTGACGTCGATCTTCGGTCTTCGCCGCGAGAGCGGGTGCACCAGCCGCACCGAGCTCGGCGCGGGCTTCCTTGCGAAAGACCTTGAGCTGGTCGGGGAGTCGGCTCAGTGCATCGGTGTCGGACCGCAGCCGCTTCGTGGCGGCAACTTCGGTCCGCCAGTCGATGCCGATGTCGAAAGGTCCTTCGCTCACGAGGATCTCGGGAGCGTTGCCCCGGCGGTTGCCTGCGACGTAGCAGGTGGAGACGGCAACGAGGTGCGGCGTGACGCCCATCTCGTTGGCGAGGTTCGCAATGCGGGTGGGGCCGAGCAGGTTGATCTCGACGGCTGAGTCCATCGGAGAGTCGAACGACACCGCTGCTGCCGAGTGGATGATCGTGTCGGCGGTGCCCCAAAGTTCGCGGTCGGTGTCGTTCAGGCCGAGTCCGTCGCGGGTGACGTCACCGGCGACGGTGGTGATCCGGCTGGCGACCTTGGCGTCGAAGTCGTCGCCGAACGTTTCGCGCAGGCGATCGAAGGCGTCGTTCTTCAGAATCTCTTTCTGTGTGCGCTTGGCCGCTGGAGTTCTTCGGCCGTCACGGACGAGGAGGATCACTTCGCAATCGGGGATCCCGCGCAGCAGTCGCTCCACGAGCGCGGTGCCGACGAAACCGGTCGATCCGGTGATCGCGATGCGTTTGCCGGCAAGCGAAGCGGGGATCGTCTCGGCCATCACGGTTGACAGTTCTATCACGATCCTCTACCAATTGGTAGAGAGACGCATCGGATGGCACGAACGACGACAGAACTCAGGCAAGCGTGAGCGCGGTTGCCCCGACACGCGACCGGATTCTCGCGGCGTCGGTCGATCTGTTCGGCACCCGCGGTGTCGACTCGGTGTCGCTCGATGAGATCGCCCGCGAGGTCGGCGTGCGCAAGCAAACCGTGCTCTATTGGTTCGAGTCCAAAGACGCGTTGGTCGACGGAGTCCTCGATCAGGTTGCCGCTGAACTCTTCGTGGTGATCGACGCGGCGGTCCGCTCCGCTTCGGATGACCCACTCGAGCGCATCGACTCGATCGTGCGCGCGGTGTTCCGGCCCGCCGTTCGTCGCCCTGCGCTGCTCGGCCTGCTGCGCGACGTGAGTCGGCTGGACGCGGGCCAGGCCGATCGGCTCCGTCAGCGCGTGGAACCACTGGTCGCGAGAGCAGTGGAGTATCTCGGTCGGGAGATGGCCGCAGGTCGGCTTCGCCGGGGAGATCCAGGGCTGATCGCGGCACTCGGCTACGCAACGCTCACGGGTATCGCCACCGAACCCGAAGCGCTGCGTACCGTCGGGTGGACTGCTGACGCCGCTGGTCTGCGCAAGCTGCGCGACGAGTTGCGTGGGTTCTTGCGGTCGGCGCTGGCGCCGTGAGCCAGCGGCGAGACCTCAGACGTCGTTGACCGAACTCAGGCGCTGTTCGAGTACTGCCAGTTCGTTCACCGCGTCTTCGAGTCGAGCTCGCACCGAGTTGAGTTCCGCCCGGATCTGCTCGACGTCGTCGACCTGTTCGATCGGTTCGGCACCGTGCCCCATGAGGACCCAGGAGATGCTCACGCCGAGCATCCCGGCGAGCTTGCTCACGCGGTGCCCGCGAGGTGACGTCTGGCCAGACTCCCATTTGGTGATGGTCGACTCACGCACTCCGAGTTGGTCGGCGAGTTGAACACGGCTGACCCCGGCGGCGTCGCGTGCCTCTCGGAGTCGAGCGCCGATATCGACAGCGTCGTCGAGCAGATCGGCAGCGTCGTCGTCAGCGCCATCGGCGAGGTAGCTCCCGAGATCGTTGCTGGCGTCTTCGTCCGGAGTGCTGCTGTTCTCAGATGCTGTCGTGGCGTCAAATGGGGGCATGGGTTTCTCCGTCGTGGTCACGGCGCACCGTATCGGCGGCCTGTGGAGGTCGGTCAGTGACGTCGGTGGGGAAATCGACGCGGTGCGGGAGCGAATGGGATCATCGTCGATTCCTGGCGCCGGTCGAACCAGAGCCAGAGTGCGGGCTCGATCAACAACATCGCGGCTGCTGCAATGAAGGCGAGTAGCCCGACGCTCGCACTACCGCCTGTCGCGGCCGCAACCGCCCCAGCGAGGATCACCGCGGGACGTGCGAATGTGCCGGGACCGAGTACGAGCATCGTGGCCAGGCTGCGCACTTCGAGCCATCTGGAGAAGTAGCCGGCGAACCCGCACGCCACGACGGTGGCGTAGATGACGTACGCAAGGAGCATTCGGCCGCCCGCGTCGACGAGACCGTCGTAGGTCGTCAGTCCGATACCGATCGAGCCGAGAATGAGCGCGCCGAGTGCAATCAGCGTGCCGGCGCCGGCAGCAGCACCAATGGCCGCAGCATTCGCTTTTGCCGCTCGCTTGTCGATCCGTCCATCACGTCCGGCGTGGGCGCGAAAGCCTGAGAATGAGGCGTCAGCGAGGGCGAGAATGCACAGCGTGACGGCGATCATGGTCGGCTCAACCGGGTCGCCAACGGACCGAGTTCGCGCTCGTAGGCGTCGACGAGTTCGGGGCGCAGCCCGATGATCGGGCGCATCACGTTGAGTACCGCCATGCGCCTCCCCACGGCATCGAAGAGCAGCGGAGTCCAGCCGGTCGCTCCGGCGCGCACCGCATCGACGAGGACGTCATCATCATGCGCCCGCAAAGCGGAATGCACGCCGTCATGTCGAGCGAGTGGTTCACGCATGCGGGCGCGGTGAAACAGCCACGCACCGAACGGTGTGATCGCTGTCGGTGCGACATCGAAGTGGAAGCATCCGGAGGCGCCCGCACGCTCTTGCGCGGCGAAGAAGTCGGCGAGGTCGTCGGATGTGAAGTGGTGGATCACGCCGGAGGAGATGTAGACCGTGGCGGCTTGGTCGAGCGCGAACGCGTCGCCGGCCACGAACTCGCAGTCGAGTTGTTCGGCGTCGGCCAGCGCTCGGGCAGCATCGAGCAACGTGCGATTGAAGTCGACGCCGATGACTCGCGTGTCGGCGCCGAGCGACCGGGTCGCAGCAAACCAGCGCACGAGGTAGCCGAGTCCGCATCCGACGTCGACGATCGTGACGGGCCCGTCGAGCATGTCGACTAGCGGACGAAGTAGGCGGGTGACACGCTGGCCGTGCTGGATCTCCTCGGCCAGCCGCTGGAGCTCCAGGTGGGATCGAAGCAGGACCGCATCGGCGTCGGCCTCGTCGAAGAACTCGCCGCGTTGGCGAATCGTCGCCGCAAGTTTGGCGCTGCGTCGGTGTCCGTCGGCCTCGAGTGTGGCGATCACGTCAGCGGCCCGGACCGGCAGCCGTTCGGTTGCGGTGAAATCGACGATCAGATCCGACAGTTCGGGATACCGGCGTCGGCGATCGCGATCACTCACGGTCAGTGCTTGGTGTTGCGGCGACGACGACCGTATCGTTCGAGCGCGAGATCGACCAGCCGATCGATGATCTCCGGGTAGGTCACACCATCGGCAATCCACATCTTCGGGAACATCGAGATCGGTGTGAAGCCAGGCATGGTGTTGACCTCGTTGCAGAGGAAGCCACGTCCTCCCGTTGCAGGATCCTCCCAAAAGAAGTCGACGCGCGAGAGGCCTTCGCAGCGCAGCGCTCGGTATGTGGCGATCGCGAGTGCTTGCGCCTCGGCCAACGCAGCGTCGCCGATCGGTGCGGGGATGACGGCGAAGGACTTGTCGGAGACGTACTTGTCGTCGTAGCTGTAGAACTCGTCGCCCGGCACGATCTCGCCAGGTGTTGCTGCGGCAGGCTCGAGGTTGCCGAGCACCGCCACTTCGATCTCCTTGCCGACCACGGCCTCTTCGACGACGATCATCTCGTCGTATGTCAAGGCGAGCGCGATCGCGTCGTTGAGTTCGTCGACCGTGGCGGCTCGTGACACACCGACCGATGAGCCCATGTTCGCCGGCTTCACGAACACGGGAAGGCCGAGCTCGCCCACGAGTTCCTCGGCGAGCGCTCGGGTCATCTCGTGCTCGCCAAAGGCTCGGTAGCGAGCCTGCGGGATTCCCGCCGCGAGCAGCACCTGTTTGGCCATTGCTTTGTCCATCGCTACGGCCGACGCCAGCACTCCGGCACCGACATAGGGCAGATTGGCCAACTCGACGAGACCCTGCACGGTGCCGTCTTCACCCATCGGGCCGTGCAGGAGGGGCATCACCACCGTTCGTGAGCCGGTTGAAGCAGCGGCCGACAGCAGCGCGGTCGGGGAGACGTGCGTGCCGGTCGGGTCGAGACGCGAGGGCAACTCGCCGGCGCCGGCATCGAGCGCAGCGGCGGCACCATCGGCGATTGCCCATTGACCGTCGGTCGAGATACCGATGGGTGTGATGCGGTACTTCGACGAGTCCGCTGCTGCGAGTACGTGGGCGGCGGTCGTGCACGACACGTCGTGCTCGGCAGATTCGCCTCCGAAGAGAACGATCAATTCGATGCGTTCATCGGACGTGTCGAGCTCGTTGGGGTGCTCTATCGCGGATCCGCTCATCGCACTGAAGGTACCGTCGGGCACGATGAGGATGTTGGCATCTGATGCAGCGCAGGGGATCGGCGGCCGATTGATCGGCCCTGACGTCGAATTCTCGGGCGCGTCGTTCGACACTCGATCCATCGAGGCGGGGCAGCTCTTCGTGCCGATCGTGGCGGAGCGCAATGGCCATGAGTTCATCGGTGAGGCCTACGCGGGCGGGGCTGCGGTACACCTCACGAGCGAGGCTGATCCGTTTCGCCGAGATCACACGGCGATCGAGGTCGCCGATACCGCCGACGCGCTCATGGCGCTTGCAGGGTTTGCTCGCCAGCGGTCGGCAGCTCGGGTTGTCGGGGTGACCGGCAGCGTCGGCAAGACCTCGACGAAGGACCTGATCGCCGCCGCGTGCTCGGCGCAGTTGCGAACCACTGCCAACGAGCGCAGCTTCAACAATGAACAGGGGCTGCCGATCACCATCCTCAACGCCCCCGACGACACCGAAGCGCTCGTGCTCGAGATGGGCATGCGCGGATTCGGCGAAATCTCCAAGCTGTGCGAGATCGCGCGGCCCGACATCGGCGTCGTGACCACCGTCGGCCATTCCCACACGGAGCGCGTCGGTGGGATCGACGGGGTCGCCCGAGCGAAGCGCGAGCTCGTCGAGGCGCTTCCCAGATCGGGAACCGCAGTGCTCAACGCCGACGATGAACGGGTGCTCGCGATGGCGAACCACACGGGCGCGTCGGTGCTGACCTTTGGTCGATCCGGCGACGTGTGCATTGCGGATCTCGAACTGGATGAACTCGCGCGGCCACGGTTCTCGATCGCGACGCCGTGGGGGAGTGCCGACGTGCAATTGCTGGTGAGTGGTGAGCACATGGCGATGAACGCCGCTGCCTCTATCGCTGTTGCCGGATCGCTCGGTGTCGACCTCGACCGTGCGGTGACGGCGCTGGCTGATGCCGACATCTCTGGGATGCGCATGGAGGTCACGACCTTGGCCAGCGGTGCCGTCGTCGTGAACGACGCCTACAACGCAAACCCGACGTCCATGCGCGCTGCGCTCGACGCCGTTGCCGCGATGGGGGCGACCCGTCGCTACGCGGTACTCGGGATGATGGGTGAACTCGACGATGTCGAAGGCGGCCACCGCGAGGTTGCGCAGCACGCCGTCGAGTGTGGGATCGACCTCATTGCGGTCGGGACCGATCTGTATGGGATTCGCCCGACCGACGACCCGTATGCAGCCCTCGGACAACTCGCCGAGGGCGATGTCGTGCTCGTCAAGGCCAGCCGTGCTGCGGGTCTGGAACGAGTTGTCGCCGAACTCATTGCTCGCTGAGCATCGCTGCGTCGGTCGGTACTCCGGTTGCTGGGTCGAACTCAGAGTGTGACGGGGGTTTCGCCGCCCTCGGCTTCGCTGAGGAACGCACTCGGGGGTTGTCGTCGCAGGTCGAGCCACCACGCGAGGAAGAGTGCCCATGCAGCACCGACGCCGAGCACAGCGCGAGGTCCAATGACTTCGAACAGCACACCACCGATGAGGTTGCCGATCGGCACGGTGCCACCGAAGACCATGAACCACAGCGGCATCACCGAGGCGCGTTCACCGTCGCGCAAGTTGAGTTGTAGTGACGTGGTGATCGCGGTTGCGGCCATGAAGTAGAAGAAGCCGAGAACGAACCCGACGAAGAACGGGCTGACCGAGTCTCGGAGTTGCGAGAAGATCGCAAGGGCGACTCCGACGCCTGTGAATCCGCGCACGATGAGGACGCGGCGGTGGAAGCGTGAGAGGAACGTGCCGACCGAGATCGCACCGAAGAACGCACCGAGCCCCCACGTCGCGTAGAGCCATCGATAGGTCGGTGAGTCGGCATCGATCCCGAAGTTCAGTTCGGCAACGGAGGGAAACAGCCCGACGTAGATCAGGCTGATCAGCGAGAACGAGAACATGCCGATCAGCAGGCGCTTGAGAACGACGCGTGAATTGGCGATCTGTGCGCCGACGCCGAGGCGACGCCACCCGCGAACGTCGGTGTCGGCTTTGACGTCGGGCATCTGGACGAGGACGAGCGCGGCGATGAAGAAGATGTACGTGGCGGCGTTGATCACGAAGATGCCGGCGATCGACAACCCCATCACGCCGAGAATCGCGGCGCCAACCGGCCCCATGACGCGGGTGCCGTTCATCATCGCAGAGTTGAGGCTGATGGCTCCGGGGAGGTCGCTGCGGTGGACGAGGAGTGGCATCGAGGCTTGGAACGCAGGTGCGTTGAGAGCGTTTGCTGTACCGATGCCGAACTGCACCGCGAAGATCGCCCAGATGCTCGCGTCGCGGGCGATGAGGAATGCCGTCGCCAGCGTGAGGAGTGCCGACACGAGTTGCATCGACAGCATCAGTCGCTGCTTGGAGACCTTGTCGGCCAGTGCCCCCGCCGGAATCGAGAACACCAGGAGCGGACCGAGTTGCACCGCGATCGTCACGCCGACGAGTGCGGGTCGATCCGTTCGGTCCTGGATGTATGCCGGCAGTGTGACGTTCTGCATCCACGTACCGATCTGGCTGAGTGCCAGTCCGATGAAGACCAACCGGAACTTCGGGTACGACAACGCGGCACGCGCAGTGCCGGGCGTTCGCCCGTGTGCGGGCTGGGTTGTCGGCGCCGATGCCGCGGGAGAACTCATGTCAGTGACCTGCAACCGAACCTAGTGACACGGTGTTCCAATCGTTCGGTTCGGCCACGCCGTGTGCGCCGGAACTTGGTCACAGTCGACCCGGCTCGGGGTGAACTGCGCCAGAGCGTTCTGGGCCGCGGGGATTCAGATCGGGAACCGTCGCCGGATCCAGTCGGCGAACAACGGATCGATCATTTCGACTCGCTTCGATTCGGTCGTGGTGATGTGGCCGCCGTCGAGGAGTGCGCGTCGTGCCGCAGTAGCCGAGGTTGATCCGAGTGCCAACAGCTCGGCATCGCGGCCATGGAGTGGTCGCCGGTTAGCGGCGAGTCGCATGACCGCCTGTTCGGAAGGCGACAGCCCGGTGAAGCGCAGTTCGTGCGCAGTGTCGGTTGCCCGCCGCACCCGCTCGAGTGCTTCGGGCCACAGATCTGCGGGGTCGACGTCGTCGCGTTGTGCCCGCCAGGCGGCATCAGCCAGTTGCATCGTGCGCTGCGGGTGCCCGTGAGCGAACGAGTCGAGGTGGCGCGCGAGATCGCACGGCGCCGGAGGATCGAAGCCGTCTTGGACAAGATCGGCGATCGTGTCGAAATCGAGCCCGGGGAGTTCGACGAGATCGGCCT
Organism: uncultured Ilumatobacter sp.; assembly: GCA_938049325.1. Classification (GTDB taxonomy): domain Bacteria; phylum Actinomycetota; class Acidimicrobiia; order Acidimicrobiales; family Ilumatobacteraceae; genus Ilumatobacter_A. Next base: position 16,427 of record CALICC010000358.1, read on the forward strand.
GCGCGTAGAACGGTTGATCGGTTTCGGCGAACAGCATGTGCATCGTCGAGGGCTCGGACCCGGCGAACAGGAGCCCGATTGTCGAGAAGTGGTGCTGCAGCTTGGTGCGCAGAAGGCCGGCCGCGCCGTTGAGGCGGATGATCGACGAGAACTCGTCGAAGATCAAGACCGTCGGCGTTCGCTGGCCGTGCGCGACGATGATGTCGAGCAGTCGATCGACGGTGATGTCGGGCTCGGGTCGATCAGGTCGCGAGAAGTTGACCTTCACCAAACCGAGGTCGAATTGCAGCGACGCCGCGACTCGATCGAGTGCGAAGCGACCCGGGCCGCCCACTGCTGCGAGGGCGTCGTCGATGCGAACCGCCAGGTCAGCCCATGAGCGGAGTTCGTACAGATCGACGCGGATGACCGTCGTGGTGTCGGCCAGCTCGCTGGCGATGCGGCCGAGCACGCTGGTCTTGCCGTATCGACGTGGAGCGACGAGCACGGTCGGTCGGTGTGCGGTGACGCGTTCGATGAGCGTCTGCACCATGCCGTCTCGTCCCGACAGTTCCTCGGGTTCGAGTGGGCCATGAAAGGGAAACGGGCTCACGTTCACCTGCCCAACCTATCAGAATCGGAGAGGTTCTACCTCTCGCTACTGAATACCTCTTTCCTATCGATTTCGGGCAGGTGTCCCTCAGGCCGTCAGTGCAGCGCCTGCAGGAACGTGCGCATCTCCTGCACGAACAAATCCGGCACCTCGAACGCCGCGAAGTGGCCGCCGCGGTCGTGGTCCGACCAGTGGCACAGCCCGGGATACACCGGCTCGACCCACTTACGCACCGGCGGGACGATCTCCGCGGGGAACGATGCAAAGCCGACTGGAACCGTCACGCTCATGGGTTCGATCGACCCGAAACTCTGCCAATACAGACGCGCGGACGAGGCGCCATTGCCATTGATCCAATACATCATCACGTTGTCGAGCAGTTCGTCGCGGTCGAGCACGTTCTCGGGGTGTTTCACCCCGGACGCGTCGGCGGAGTCGGTCCAGGCCCAGAACTTCTCGAGGATCCAAGCCGCTTGACCCGACGGCGAGTCGACCAAGCCGTAGCCGAGCGTTTGTGGCCGTGTTTGTTGCTGCTTCGAGTATCCCGAATCCCACTTCTGGTAGTACCCGGCCTTCTCGAGGGCGACCAGTTCGTCGGGGTCGAGGTTCTCCAGGTCGGGCGGGCCTGCCGACATGGCGAGGTTCATGTGGATCCCTGCCACGTGGTCAGGATCGAGCGCACCGATGCAGTGCGTGATACCCGAACCCCAGTCTCCGCCCTGAGCGATGTAGCGGTCGTAGCCGAGCCGGGCCATCAACTCGATGAACACGGCAGCGATCTTCTCGACGCCCCAGCCGGATTCCGTCGGTTTGTCCGAGAAGCCGTAGCCGGGAAGCGACGGTGCGATCACGTGGAAGGCGTCGCTCGCTTCGCCGCCGAACTCGGTCGGGTTGGTCAGCGGCTCGATGACCTTGTGGAACTCGACGATCGAACCGGGCCAACCGTGCGAGAGGAGCAGTGGCATCGCCTTCGCGTGCGGTGACCGGTGGTGGACGAAGTGGATGTCGAGTCCGTCGATCTCCGTGACGAATTGATCGAACCGATTCAGTTTTGCTTCGCGCGCTCGCCAGTCGTAGCCGTCCGCCCAGTAGCTGCAGACGTCTTGCACATAGGCCAGCGGGATGCCCTGCGACCAGTCGTCGACGACTTCGGCTTCAGGCCATCGGGTATTGGCGAGACGCGTGCGGAGATCAGTGAGAAGCTCGTCCGCGACATCGATGGTGAACGGGCGCACATCGTTGCTCATGGCGGCGAACCTATTCCCGGCACGCACCGCCGAACGTGGCGGAGTGGGTCGGCACCGATCGGCGTCAGGCCGATGGGCCGGTGGTGGCGCCACCGGCGAACGCTTGCGCCTTGGTCATCCAGTCGTAGGCGGCGTCGCCCGAGACGACAAGATCGGTGGCGTCGACGTGGCGGCACTGGGTGACCACGAGACAGAAGTCCTCAGCGGACCCGGTGACCGATTGGTCTGCATCGTCGGATCCGAAGCGCCAGGTAGCGCCCGACGGGGACGTCAGCTCGACGCGCACCTCGCCGGTCGGTTTGTCGAGTCCGCGGTTGACATATGACCACGAGCGGGTGATGAAACCGAGCTGCGCGATGTGTTGCAGTCGATCGGTTGCAGCTCGGTGCGCGCCGACCGCGTCAACGATGTGCTGCCCATGCGCCCAGCACTCCATGAGGCGTGCCGTGAGGAACGACTTGGCTCCCATCGACGGTCCGTACCAGACCACGCGAGTGTCGCCGGCGAGGTCGGCAGACGCATCCGCGAGCAGCCCGCGATTCTTGCGCCACGCCCCGAGGAGTTCCTCGGGCGACAGCGCTCGCAGCGGGCCGATCGTCAGGTCGTCCATCACGTCGTCGGCTGCATCGGGCTCGAACACCGGAGCCAGAGCTTCGAGTGACGCGTGGAATCGCGGCTCGTCGACGATCGCCCATGCCGCGGTCTCGTCGAAATAGGTGAGATGCGCGACTTGGTCGTGGACCGACCACCCCGGACTCGGCGTCGGGAGCGCCCACTGGTCGGCGGTGAGTTCGCTGACGACTGCGTCGAGGGCGGCCTGCTCCGCGAGAAGATCGGCTCGAACGGACGCAGCGGTGATCGGGTTCGTCATGGTGTTCGACTGTACGGCGCGCTGTTGGCTCAGGTTGTGCTCGCGCTGGCGAACTACCGTCGGGCGATATGACCCTCACGACCATTGGCACGATCACCGGGAGCGTGCAGCGATGAGCATCGGAACGCCGTTGCGTTCGCGCCTCGACACGAAGTCGGACGAGTACCGCAAGAACCTGGCCGAGATGCAGGAGATGTGGGACGAGGTCGCCGCATTGATGAACACCGTTCCGACGATCGGTGGGCAGCGCTACGTCGATCGTCATCGCAAGCGCGGCAAGATGCTCGTTCGCGAACGCATCGAGGCGTTGATCGATCCCGACACGCCGTTCCTCGAACTGTCGGCGCTGGCCGCATGGGGAACCCAAGACCCGATCGGCGTCGGGGTTGTCCAGGGCATCGGCGTGATCGAAGGCGTCGAGTGCGCGATCACCGGCACCGACATGAGCGTCAAGGGTGGCGCGGCCAACCCGACCACCTGGAAGAAGAGTCAGCGCTTCCACGAGATCGCACGCGAGAACCGGCTCCCACTCATCAATCTCAACGAGTCGGCGGGCGCCGACCTGCCGAGGCAGGCCGATCTGTTCATCCAAGGCGGAGCAAGCTTCAAGGCGCTCACGCAACTCTCGAAGCTTGGCATCCCGACGATCACGGCAGCATTCGGGCCGAACACCGCTGGTGGTGCGTACACGCCGGGGATGAGCGATTACACGATCTTCGTGAAAGATGCCGGCACCGCCTATCTCGGCGGCCCACCGCTGGTCAAGATGGCGATCGACGAGATCGTCGACGAAGAATCACTCGGCGGTGCCGAGATGCACTCACGCACCAGCGGGCTGTCCGACTACCTGGCCCAAGACGAGATGGACGCGCTGCGCATCATCCGCCAGATCGTTCGTCATCTCCAGTGGAAGAAGCTCGGCCCGGGTCCGACCGCTCCGTCGGAAGCACCGCTCTACGATCCGATGGAGTTGCTCGGGTGCGCTTCGGCTGACGTGCGCATCCCGTTCGACATCCGTGAGATCTACGCCCGGATGTTCGACGGCAGTCGATTCGAGGAGTTCAAGGCGCTCATCGGCGACAAGCTCGTATGTGGTTGGGCGTCGATCCACGGATTCCCGGTTGGCGTGATCGGCAACAACGGCATCCTCTTCTCGGAGGAAGCCAAGAAAGGCGCGCAGTTCATCCAGCTGTGCAACAAGATGTCGGTGCCGATCGTGTTCATGCACAACATCACCGGCTTCATGGTCGGGTCCAAGGCAGAGCAGGGCGGCATCATCCGCAACGGCGCCAAGATGATCAATGCCGTGTCGAACTCCGAGGTGCCGCACTTCAACCTCATGGTCGGAGCCAGCTATGGCGCCGGCAACTACGGCATGGCCGGCAAGTCGTACGACCCCCGGTTCATCTTCACGTGGCCGAATCACCGCGTTGCCGTGATGGGGCCCAAACAGCTGGCCGGGGTCATGGACATCATCGCTCGCAACAGCGCAGCGGGTCGAGGTATCGAGGTCGACGAAGAAGCACTGCTCGCGCAGACCAGTGCGCTCGAAGCGCAGATCGAAACCGAGTCAACCGCGCTCTATTCCACCGGCCGATTGTGGGACGACGGGATCATCCATCCCGGTGATTCTCGAACGGTGTTGGGCATGGCCATCTCGGCCGCACACAGCAACGTGATTGAAGGCGCGACCGAGTACGGCGTGTGGAGGCACTGATGAGCTTCATGTCCATTCCCCCTGGCTCGATGTCGCGACGCATCACCAAATTGCTCATCGCGAACCGCGGCGAGATCGCCGTCCGTATCGCTCGAACGGCGCACTCGCTCGGCATCTCGACGGTCGGTGTCTACTCAGAACCAGACGCCGATGCGTTGCACGTCGATTCGGTCGACGTCGCGGTAGCGCTCGGTGGGGCGACTCCCGCCGAGTCGTACCTTCGCGCCGACGCGATCATCGAGATCGCACTCGCTCACGGATGCGAGGCGATCCATCCTGGGTATGGCTTCCTGGCGGAGAACGCGGAAGTCGCCGAGCAGGTTGCCGCTGCCGGGCTGATCTGGGTCGGGCCGACGGCAGAGCAGATTCGCACGCTTGGCGACAAGGTCGCCGCAAAGAAGTTGGCGATCGAGTCGGGCGTGCCCACCGCGCCGTTGTTCGAGATCGTCGACGGCAACATCCCCGAAGGTATTCCGATGCCGGCGTTGGTCAAGGCTGCCGCAGGTGGCGGTGGACGCGGCATGCGAGTGGTCCGCAGCCTCGACGAACTCGCCGACGCGGTGGAGGCAGGCTCGCGTGAAGCAGCGTCGTCGTTCGGTGACGGCACCGTGTTTGTCGAGCCATACATCGAGCGGGCGCGTCACGTCGAAGTCCAGATCATCGGTGATGCGCACGGCAACGTGATTCATCTGGGCGAACGCGAGTGTTCGATCCAGCGACGCAATCAGAAGATCATCGAGGAGTCGCCGTCGGCCGGCATCACACCCGAAACGCGGACGGCGATCTGCAACGGTGCGGTGGCGCTGGCGAAATCGGTCGGCTACCAGGGTGCCGGCACGGTCGAGTTCCTGGTCGACGAAGCGGGCAGCGTCGAGTCGATCAACTTCCTCGAGGTCAACACTCGGCTGCAGGTCGAGCACCCGGTGACCGAGGCGGTGACCGGTGTCGACCTCGTCGAACTGCAGTTGCGTGTTGCCGCCGGTGAAGCGCTCACGCTCGAGCAGCAGTTCGTGGCAGCGCACGGTCATGCCATCGAGGTCCGCGTGGTGGCCGAAGACCCCGCTGCAGACTGGTTGCCATCGACCGGCGAGATCACGTCGTTCGATCTCGGTGAAGACAACGGACTCGTGCGTGTCGACACCGGGTTCCGTGCAGGCGCCGTCGTGTCGTCGGACTACGACTCGATGCTCGCCAAGGTCATTTCGCACGCGTCCACGCGGGCTGGTGCGGCCGCCAAACTCCGGCGGGCGTTGCGCGGCTCGGAAATCACCGGTGTGGCAACCAATGTGGGAGCGCTCGTCAACATCCTTGGTGAGGCGGACTACCTCGCCGCTCGAACTCCGACGGCGTATCTCTCCGAGCATCCCGATGTCACGGCACAGGTCGGGCCCGAGGGCGACGATCGAATCGCGCTGCTGCTCGCCGCGGTGTTCGCTGGCGAACGTTCCCGGCGCGCCAGCGACAGCGTGACGGGATTCGCACCGTCGGGCTGGCGAAATCTCCGTACCCACGGGCAGCGCGAAGTCTGGTCGGCGAACGGCGTCGATCAGGTTGAACACGTCGAGTACGCGGTGTGTGGCGACGCGTCTGATGTGCTCCTCGGGCCGTGGCCCGAGCCAGCCGACGACGGAAGTCTTCCGGCCGATGAGCGTCGCCGGATCTCCATCCGCATCCTCGCTCACGCGTCGAGCAGCGCGGGGTCCCAGGCGACTCGTCAGGCGATCGAGGTCGACGGCGTACGGCGCGTCGTCGACGTGATCATCGACGGCGACATGGTCCGCACTCGAAGCGCGGCAGGAGCGATCGTGTGGTCGCCGGCGCCGCGCTTCGTCGACCACGACGCTGAGACCGCGGGCGGCGGGCCGGTGTGCCCGCTTCCGGGCACCGTCATCGCGGTCAACGTCGAAGCGGGCCAAGCGGTCGAGGTCGGGGCGGTGCTGATGGTCGTCGAAGCCATGAAGATGGAGCACAAGATCACCGCGGCCACGGCGTCCACGGTGACCGAGGTGCTCTTCGCAGTCGGGGATCGAGTCGACCAGGGTGACCTGCTGGTGGCGCTCGACGCCGCGGACGACGGCGAATGAGCGACGCGACAGAGCAAACCTGGGCGGCAACGCTCCCTGACGCTTCTACCCGCCTGACCGATCCGATCAAGATCGCCAACTGTTCAGGCTTCTTCGGCGACCGCCCGTCGGGTGCGCTCGAGATGGTCGAGGGTGGCCCGATCGACGTGCTGACCGGCGATTGGTTGGCCGAGCTGACGATGTTGATCCTCAGTCGCATTCAGGCCAAGCGGCCGGGGCAGGGCTACGCCCGCACGTTCGTCGGTCAAATGGAACAGGTGATGGGGACGTGCCTCGATCGCGGGATCAAGGTCGTGTCGAACGCGGGCGGCCTCAATCCCGACGGATGTGCCGAGGCTGTCAAAGAC